>NZ_JBEXHP010000046.1:0-45394 GCF_040607895.1 Micromonospora sp. NPDC005220 | reverse complement strand
GCCGCGAACGCCCCCCATCCGCACGCGCCACTCGACCGCGAACGACACCCGCCCGAGGGCCTGATGTCTGTGAGTCATCACGATGACTCACAGACATCACGCTCTCCGCAGTGTCCGCGTCCAGAACGGCCCCGGGGGGCCCAGGCGGACCGAGAGGGCTTCCTAGCCCGTGAGGTGGGCGCGCAGGGTGTGCGCGTCGGGAGCGTTGGCGGTCCACAGTGTCGCCGGACCGCCGGCCAACGGCAGCCGGGCGACACTGCCCTCGGCCGTCGGAGGTTCGGCGGGCCGCGACGGGTCGACCACCAGCAGCGATCCGGTGGCTGGGGCGCCGCCGAGCACCGCGGGGCCGGCCCAGCCCGGCGCCTGCGGCCCCACCGCCAGGGACTGGCGCAGCAGTGGTCGACCCGCGTAGTCGACCTGGGTGTGCACGACAGCTGCGCCGGGCGTCTCGTCGTACCGGCCGCAGATCAGCTCGTCGCGCCACCGCAGGCTCGCCCCGTCGGCCAGCTCGATCCGGGACTCGGCCAGGTGGGCGCAGCCGGCCGCCGCGACCAACTGCTCCGGAAGCCAGTGCAGCGTGGCCCCGGCGTGCACCACCGCCCGTACCGCCATCCGGGACACGGCACCTGCCCGGCCCGGCAGGGCGATCGACGCGGCGACGCTGTGCACCCGCACCGCCGCGCCCGGGCCCACCTCGATCTCCAGGCGCAGATCGTCCCCGGCGAGCGGGCCGGCCGCCCCGCCGACGAGGTGCACCGTGGCGACACCACCGTCGGCGGGGGTCTGGCGCAGCAGCAACGGCGTCTCGCCGCGCAGCTCGACCAGGGCCGTGCCGCCCCGATCGTCGGACCGGGCGACCAGCCGGGCCCGCGCCCGCATCAGGCCGGGCCGACCGGCGCGGTGAGCGGGTGCAGGGCGGCGTGGTGAGCCAACTCGTGCCGGATCCAGTCCGCTACCGGCGTCGCCGTGGGGTCTCCCACGATGGACAGGAAGAGGGTCGGGAGGTCGCCGCGGCGGGCCCGCGCGTCACGGTCCATCACGGCGAGATCGGCACCCACCATCGACGCCAGGTCGGTCTTGTTGATCACGAGGAGGTCGGCGGCGGTGACCCCCGGACCGCCCTTGCGGGGCACCTTGTCGCCTCCCGCCACGTCGACCACGAAGATCTGCCGGTCGACCAGCCCCCGGCTGAAGGTCGCGGTCAGGTTGTCCCCACCGCTCTCCACCAGGACCAGGTCCAGCGGGCCGACCGTCTCGGCCAGCTCGTCGACCGCGTCCAGGTTGGCCCCGATGTCGTCGCGGATCGCGGTGTGCGGGCAGCAACCGGTCTCCACCGCGCGGATCCGGGCCGGGTCCAGCACTCCGGCCCGGCGGAGGAAGTCGGCGTCCTCCGTGGTGTAGATGTCGTTGGTGACCACGCCGAGCCGCAGCTCGTCGGCGAAGGCCCGGCAGAGCGCCGCCACCAGGGCCGTCTTGCCGGAGCCTACCGGGCCGCCGATGCCGATCCGCAGCGCACGGCCGGCGCGCGCCAGCGGCGGATGAGGGTCCACCCCCGGCTCCGGATGGGTGTGCGGGACGGTCTCGTCGTGAGGTGGGGCGGCCGGCGGCGGCGTGGTCGGTTCGACGGCGGGCACAGCGCTCGGCACAACGGTGTCAGGACGCAAAGAGACGCACCTCCCAGGTGGCATGGATTTCGGCATGGATGTCGGCGAGTGGAGCGGCGGCGGCCGGCAGCCGCTCCGGTGGGTCGTCGGCGGCCCGCGCCGCGTCGGCAGCCGTGCCGTCGCAGGCGTCGGCCAGGCCGACCAGCAGGGCCTGGACCCGGTACGGGTCGAGGCCGAGCAGACGTACGCCGGCGCTGGCCGCCCCGGTCACCGTTCCGTACGCGGCGATCGTGGCGGTCTCGACGCGGGACAGCCCGGCCGCGGCGCAGAGCAGCCCGAGCACCAGCGGTTGGTGTGCGCCACCGGGCGTCGCCGGCAGGTCGGCGAACGGGGCGTCCGGCCAGATGGCCCGGCCCGCACGCAGCAACGCCCGGCCCTGCCGGCGCGAGACCGCCCGCAACGCCGGGGAGGCGGTACGCGCGTCCAGCTCCGCGTCGAGCCGGGCCCGCGCCGCCAACCCGACGGCCCGCGCACCCAGCGCCGCCGACCGGACGGCCGGCTCAGCCAACGCCCCCGCCCGGTGTGCGGCCGCCGCGAACGCCGCGCCTACCAGTCCGGCGGTGGCCAGCCGTCCGACCAGGAAGGCCTCCAACGTGGCCAGGTCGGTGACCCGGCCGGCGGCGACGGCCGCCTCCAGGCCACCGGAGTGCGCGTGCGCCCCGGCCGGGAAGCGCCCGTCGGCCAACAGCAACAGCAGGCTCGGCGTCGCCATCAGAACAGGAAGTACCGCTGGGCCATCGGCAGCCGGGTCACCGGGTCCGGCTCCACCACCTGCCCGTCGATCCGCACGGTGAAGGTGTCCGGGTCCACCTCAATGCGCGGCATCGCGTTGTTCTCCGGCAGGTCGGCCTTGCCCCGTGACCGTACGTCGCTCACCGGCACCACCCGGCGTCGCACGTCCAGGCGGAGCCCGGCGTCCAGGGCCGCCGGGGCCACGAAGGCCAGGCTGGTCGCTGCCGCCGCCGCGCCGTACGCCCCGAACATCGGCCGCGGCAGCATCGGCTGCGGTGTCGGGATCGAGGCGTTGGCGTCGCCCATCTGGGCGTACGCGATCATGCCGCCCTTGAGCACGAGATGCGGTCGGACGCCGAAGAACGCCGGGTCCCACAGCACCAGGTCGGCGAGCTTGCCCGGCTCGACCGAGCCGATCTCCCGTTCCAGCCCGTTGGCCATCGCCGCGCAGATGGTGTACTTCGCCACGTACCGCCGGGCCCGGTGGTTGTCGGCGGCCCCGTCGCCCGGCAGCGCGCCGACCCGGTCCTTCATCACGTGCGCGCTCTGCCAGGTCCGCGTGATGACCTCGCCGACGCGGCCCATCGCCTGCGCGTCGGAACCGATGATGGAGATCGCGCCGAGGTCGTGCAGGAGGTCCTCGGCGGCCATCGTGGAGGGTCGGATCCGGCTCTCGGCGAAGGCCAGGTCCTCCGGCACGGACGGGTTGAGATGGTGGCAGACCATCAGCATGTCCAGGTGTTCGGCCAGGGTGTTGGCGGTGTACGGCCGGGTCGGGTTGGTCGATGACGGCAACACGTTCGGTTCGCTGGCCACCGTGATGATGTCGGGCGCGTGCCCGCCACCGGCCCCCTCGGTGTGGTACGAGTGGATCGCCCGTCCACCGATCGCCCGCAGGGTGTCGGCGACGAATCCGGCCTCGTTGAGCGTGTCGGTGTGGATCGACACCTGCACGCCGGACGCGTCCGCCACCCGCAGGCAGGCGTCGATCGCCGCCGGTGTGGTGCCCCAGTCCTCGTGCAGCTTGAACCCGCCCGCGCCGGCCCGCAACTGTTCCCACAGCGCGTCGCTGGAGACGGTGTTGCCCTTGCCGAGCAGCAGCACGTTGACCGGCATGGTGTCCAGCGCCTCGTGCATCCGGGCCAGGTGCCAGGCATTCGGCGTGACAGTCGTCGCGCGGGTCCCCTCCGCCGGCCCGGTGCCGCCGCCGACCAGCGTGGTGATGCCACTGGCCAGCGCCTCGGTGACGATCTGCGGGCAGATGAAGTGCACGTGGGTGTCCACCGCGCCGGCGGTGAGGATCCGCCCGTTGCCCGCGATCACCTCGGTCGACGGGCCGATCACCAGGTCGGGGTGGACACCGGGCATGGTGTCCGGGTTGCCGGCCCGGCCGAGCGCCACGATGCGTCCGTCGCGCAGCCCCACGTCGGCCTTGACCACGCCCCAGTGGTCGAGCACCACAGCGCCGGTGATGACGGTGTCCAGTGCCCCCTCGGCGCGGGTGGCCCGGGACTGCCCCATCGATTCACGGATCACCTTCCCGCCGCCGAAGACCGCCTCGTCGCCGCCCACACAGTGGTCGGTCTCCACCTCGATCAGCAGGTTGGTGTCGGCCAGCCGGATCCGGTCGCCGGTCGTCGGCCCGTACAGGTCGATGTAGCGGTCCCGCCGCACGGCGCTCACCGCGGCGACCCGGCGGCCGTGGGTGCGTGCGGCGACGCGTCCAACGGTCCCGCGCATTCTTCGCGCAGGCCCGGCACGACGCGTGCGCCACCGAGGGGTACGAGGTCGACGGTGCGGCTGATGCCCGGCTCGAACCGGACCGAGGTGCCCGCCGGAACGGCGAGCCGCTGCCCCCAGGCCGCGCCCCGGTCGAACGACAGTGCCGGGTTGGCTTCGGCGAAGTGGTAGTGCGAGCCGACCTGCACCGGGCGGTCGGCGGTGTTGACCACGAGCACTGTGGTCACTGGGCGACCCACGTTGATCTCCACCGGGTCGGCCGCCGGCAGAATCTCCCCGGGGATCACGGGATCGGGTGGTGCACCGTCACCAGCTTGGTGCCGTCCGGGAACGTCGCCTCCACCTGCACCTCCCTCAGCAGCTCGGGGATGCCGTCCTGGACGTCGTCGCGGCCGAGCACGGCCCGGCCGGCCGACATCAGGTCGACGACCGACCGCCCGTCGCGGGCTCCTTCGAGGAGGAACGCGGTGATCACCGCGACGGCTTCGGGGTAGTTGAGGCGCAGGCCGCGTTCGCGGCGGGCGCGGGCGACATCGGCCGCGACGTGGACGAGCAGGCGGTCCTGCTCATGCGGGCTGAGGAACACGGGGCTCTCCCGGTGGGTCGGCGTGCCCCGGCTCGCCGTCGGCTCCACGCGGAGCCACCCCGGGCCGGACCCGGGGACGAGCTGGGAGTCACACGACCGCCGGGGCACCGCCGACGGGGCGACCCGGGACTCCACCATCCCGGCCCGCACGACGGGCAACCGGCGGCGTCGGGTCGGATGCGGACCGCACCGCCCACCGCTGAGCAGACCGTAGAGGATCGTCACCGACCGAGGCAACAGTCCGGGCGCGGTCGGTGCGGGTGCCGTTCACGCCCGAGGTTGGGACGCGGGACCGCTGTTCCGGTGCGGGGGGTTCGCAGGGCATGATCGCCGGATGACGGCGACGAGGGGTACGCGGGCACTGCTCGGTGTTCTGTTCCTGGCGGCGGCCACGGTCGGGGCGTGGCTGCTCTGGCTGGGCTGGGACACCGAGTACGACGTCGACGCGCAGACCGGCGCGAGCAGCGGCCCGTACCAGCCGTGGCAGGTGATCGGGTGCGTGTTGACGCTGGTGCTGTTGGCCGCGCTGGCCGGGACGCGGCTCAGCCCGTGGCTGGTGGCGCCGGTGATGACGGTGGCGTTCACGGCGGCCTGGTCGTGGCGGGCCGCCGGGACCGACGACAGCGGGCTGTGGGTGGTTGGCGGGATTCTGGTGCTGGTCGGGATGGCGGTCGGCAGCACGCTGGTGAGCCTCGCCGGGCGGCGGATCGGCCGACGGATGGCCCGCCGACCCGCCTGACCGCAGCGGCCGTCGGGGCCGGGCGGGCCCGGTCAGCGGGCTCCGGCGGGCTGCGGCGCGGGCGAACCGGCGAACGGAACGTCGACGTGGTCCGCCGCGCCCTGCGGGCCGTCGGGGTGCCGCCACAGTCCTCGGTCGCGCAGGACCGCGCCGAGCGATGTCCTGGCCACCGGCGTACGGCTGAGCCGGGACGGAACCCTCGGCATCCACCTGCTGGACTCCCTCACCCGGGCCGGGGCGGGCCTGCTGATCGGCGGTCTCCTGGCCCTGGCCCTGGGCACCGTGGCCGGGCTGCTGCGGCTCGGTGACGACCTGGTCGACCCGCCGGTGCAGATGGCCCGGATGCTGCCGCACCTCGGGCTGGTGCCGTTGCTAATCATCTGGGTCGGCATCGGCGAATCACTGAAGATCAGCCTGGTGGCACTGGGCCCGTTCTTCCCCATCTACTTCAACACCTACGCCGGCATCCGGGACATCGACGAACGGCTGGTGGAGGCGGCCCGCACCTGTGGTCTGGGCCAGGCCGCCCGACTGCGCCACGTGGTGCTGCCCGGCACGCTGCCGTCGCTCTTCCTCGGCCTGCGGCTGGCGATCGGGGCGGCCTGGCTCAGCCTGGTCGTCGGCGAGCAGGTCAACGCCCAGACCGGGATCGGCTTTCTGATGATGGAGGCGCGGGAGTTCAGCCAGACCGACGTGGTGGTGCTCGGACTGCTCGTCTACGCCCTGCTCGGGCTGATATCCGACCTTGCGTTGCGCGTCCTGGAGAGGAGGATGTTGACATGGCGTCGGGGACTGCGGGCCACCTGAACGGCGCCGAGCCGGTGCTGACCGCCCACGCGGTGCGCCGGGCGTTCGGGTCGGCTGTCGTGCTGGCCGGGGTCGACCTGACCATCGCCCGCGGTGAGGTGGTGGCCCTGCTGGGTGGCAGCGGGACGAGCGTCGTGCACGGCACCGCCGCCGTGGTCTTCCAGGAACACCGGTTGCTGCCGTGGAAACGGGTGGCGGACAACGTGGGGCTCGGGCTGTCCGGCGTGGACGGCCCGAGCCGGATCCGGCGGGCGCTGGCCGAGGTCGGGTTGGCCGAGCGGCACCGCGCCTGGCCGGCCGAGTTGTCCGGTGGGCAGGCGCAGCGGGTGGCCGTGGCGCGGGCCCTGGTCCGCGAACCGGACCTGCTGCTGCTCGACGAGCCGTTCGGTGCGCTGGACGCGCTGACCCGGCTGCGGATGCAGATCCTGCTGCGCCGGCTACGCGCCGAGCACGGCTTCGCCGCCCTGCTGGTCACCCACGACGTCGAGGAGGCGCTGCTGCTCGCCGACCGGATCCTGCTCCTCGACGAGGGCCGCATCGCCGCGGAACTGCCCGTCGACCTCGGCCCCACCCGTACCCCGGACGACCCGGCCTTCGGCGCGCTGCGCCGCCATCTGCTCGACCGACTTGGCGTCCCCACCACCTGACGAGCGGAGCTGTGATGACCCGCTGGACCCCCGATCCCACGTTCTACCCCTCGCCCCGCGAGGCGGTGACCGCACCGGCGGAGAAGCTCGCCTACGTGGCGGCCTTCGACCGGTCGGCCACCCGTCCGGACGCCATCGTGGTGCTGGACACCGACCCCGACTCCCCCGACTACGGCCGTGTGGTGGGCTGGACCGACCTGCCGTACGTCGGTGACGAGCTGCACCACTTCGGCTGGAACGCGTGCAGCAGCGCGCTCTGCCCGACCGCCCCGCACCCGCACGTCGAGCGGCGCTACCTGATCGTGCCCGGCCTGCGGTCGTCGCGCATCCACGTGCTCGACACCCAGCCCGACCCGCGCCAGCCGCAGATCGTCAAGGTGATCGGGCCGGAGGAGCTGGCGAAGCGGGCCGGCTACTCGCGGCCGCACACCGTGCACTGCGGCCCGGACGGCATCTACGTCTCCGCTCTCGGCGGCGCGGACGGCGAGGAGGGCCCGGGTGGCATCGCCATCCTCGACCACACCACCTTCGAGGTCCGCGGGGCGTGGGAGGCCGACCGGGGTCCGCAGTTCCTGGCGTACGACGTGTGGTGGCACCTGACCCAGGACGTGCTGGTCACCAGCGAGTGGGGCACCCCGCCGATGATCGAGGACGGCATCATCGGTGAGTTGCTGCTGGGCCGGCGCTACGGGCACGCCATCCACTTCTGGGACCTGGCGAAACGCCGGCACGTGCAACGGGTCGACCTCGGCGACCAGTATCAGATGCCGCTGGAGCTGCGGCCGGCGCACGACCCGACGAAGTCGTACGGGTTCGTCGGGGTGGTGATCAGCGTCGAGGACCTGTCCGCCTCGATCTGGATGTGGCACCGCGACGGGGACGCCTGGGCGGTCACCAAGGTGATCGACATCCCGGCCGAGCCGGCCGACCCGGCGGACCTGCCCGACCTGCTCAAGCCGTTCGGTGCGGTGCCACCGCTGGTGACCGACATCGACCTTTCGGTGGACGACAGGTTCCTCTACGTCTCCTGCTGGGGCACCGGTGAGCTGCGACAGTACGACGTCAGCGACCCGCTGCACCCGGTGCAGACCGGCTCGGTGCACCTCGGCGGGATCGTCCGCCGGACCGCGCACCCGTCCGCACCGGACGAGGCCCTCGCGGGTGGCCCGCAGATGGTGGAGGTGAGCCGGGACGGCCGGCGGGTCTACGTCAGCAACTCGCTCTACGGCGCGTGGGACGACCAGTTCTACCCCGACGGGGTGGGCGCCTGGCTGGCCAAGCTCGACGTCGACGTGGACACCGGTGGGCTCACCCCGGATGCGCGGTTCTTCCCGCACGGGGAGGAGTTCCGGGGCCTGCGGGTGCACCAGACCCGGTTGCAGGGCGGGGACGCGTCCTCCGACTCGTACTGCTTTCCGTGACCGTCACCGCCCTGGCGACGCTCGCCGCGCTCGGCGCGTTCCATGGTCTGAACCCGGCGATGGGGTGGCTGTTCGCGGTGGCCCGGGGCCTACAGGAGCGCAGCCGGCTGGTGCTGCTGCGGGCGCTGCCGCCGATCGCGGCGGGGCATCTCGCCTCGGTGGCGATCGTCGCCGCGTTGGTCGCCGCGACCCGGTCGGTGACGGCGAGCAGCGCCCTCGCGGTGGTCGGCGGTGTGCTGCTGGTCGCCTTCGGGCTGTGGCGGCTGCTCTCCGAGCGGCACTTCCGCTGGGCCGGCATGCGACTGTCCGCGGCGCAGCTCGCCGCCTGGTCGTTCCTGATGTCGTCGGCGCACGGCGCGGGGCTGATGCTGTTGCCGGTGCTGGTGGCCGAGCCGGTGTCCGGGGGTCACTCCGGGCACCTGGCCGCCGCGCCGGTGGGCGCGCTGTCCGGCCTCGCCGCGGCCGGGGTACACACCGTGGCCATGCTCGGTGTTGCCCTGGTCATCGCGTTGCTGGTCTATCAGGTTTTCGGGGTCGGTGTGCTACGTCGGGCCTGGTTCAACGTGGACCGACTCTGGGCCGGGGTGCTGGTGGCCGCGGGGCTGGTGACGTTGATCAGGGCGTGACAGTCCATCGTGGAAGTGCCCGAACTGTGCTTTTATGTCGGCATGATCACTCCCACTCCCCTCATGCGCCTGGTGGCCGGTGTGTGGGGGTTCAAGACCCTCGCGGTCGGCGTCGAACTCGGCCTGTTCACCCGGTTGGCCGGCGGGCGGACGATGACCGTCGAGCAGACCGCCGCCGAGTTCGGGCTGCCCGACCGCCCGGCGGACCTGTTGCTGGCCGCCAGCGCCTCGCTGGGCCTGCTGGAGAAGGCCGGCGATGGTTACCGCAACACCGAGTTGGCCGAGCAGTTCCTGGTCGAGGGTCGCCCGTACTACTTCGGCGCGCAGGTGCGCTACTCGGACCTGCGCACCTACCTGCCCTGGCACCGCATCGGCGAGGCCCTGCGCACGGATCGGCCGTTGACCTGGGACCCGGAATCCCAACAGTCGATGTTCGACACCGCCGACCCGGAGATGCTGGCGCAGTTCTGGGACGCGATGTTCTCCACGTCCAGCTTCACCGCCAGCGCGTTGGCCGACGCGTACGACTTTTCGGCGCACCGCCGGCTGCTCGACGTGGGCGGCGGTGCCGGCGCGTTCCCGATCGAGTTCTGCCGCCGCCTGCCCGACCTGCGGGCGACGGTCCTGGACCTGCCGCACGTCTGCGTGTGGGCCCGGGAGCGCATCGCGGAGGCCGGCCTGACCGGGCGGATCGACGCGGTCGCCGGCGACTTCCTCGCCGACCCGGAGCTGCCGACGGGCCACGACGTCATCCTGCTCAGCATGATCCTGCACGACTGGGACGAGCCGACGAACCGGGCGTTGCTGGCCCGGTGTCACGCGGCGTTGCCGCCAGGCGGGGCGATCGTCGTCTGTGAACTGCTGCTCAACGACGAGCGCACCGGGCCACCCGAGGCGGCCCTGATGGGCATGAACATGCTCGTCGAGACCGAGGGCGGCCGGAACTACTCGGGCGCCGAGTACGCGGCCTGGCTCACCGACGCCGGCTTCGTCGACGTGCGGACGGTGCCGTTCGACGCCCCCGGGGCCAACGGCGCGGTGGTCGCCCGCCGGGCCTGACCGACGACGACACCCGGCCCCGGTGCGAACCGTGGGCCGGGTGTCGCGGCGCTGGCGTCCGATCGGCTACCGGGACGGATCAGGCGGGCGCCTTCGCTGGCTGCTTCATGAAGTCCATGACCGCCTTGTTGACCTCGTCCGCGTGCGTCCACGGAATGCCGTGCGGCGCGCCCTTGAGCGTGACGAGCGTGCCGGTCGGCATCATCGGGCCGAGCCGCTGGCCGGTCACCGGGTAGGGCAGCACCCGGTCCTGGTCACCCTGCACGATCAACACCGGAATATTGATCTTCGGTAGGTCCTGTCGGAAGTCCTCCTGCCAGGCGTCCACACTGTCGTGGGTGGCCTTGCCGGAGGCCATCGCGCCGATCTGCCAGTGCGCCCGGTACGCCTCCTCGCTGACCCGCTTGCCCATGTTCTGGTCCGGGTTGAAGAACGCGTCGCAGAAGGACGTCAGGTACGCGAAGCGGTCCTTGATGATGGCGTCCTGGAAACCCTTGAAGAGGCTCCGGTCAACACCCTCCGGGTTGTCGTCTGCCTTGGCCAACATCGGTTGCAGCGGGCTGAGCAGCACGGCCCGGCTCACCCGCTGGGAGCCGTAGTTGCCCAGGTAGCGGACCACCTCGCCGGTGCCCATCGAGTGACCCACCAGGGTCACCTCGTTCAGGTCCAGTTCGTTCATCAACACGTCCAGGTCCGCCGCGAACGTGTTGTAGTCGTACCCGAACGCCGGCTGGGCGGAGTTACCGTTACCGCGCCGGTCGTACGTGATCGTCCGGTATCCGGCGTTGAGCAGCGCGGTGGTCTCCTTCTCCCAGGTCGCGCCGTTGAACGGGAAGCCGTGGATCAGCACCACCGGCTTACCGGAACCGTGATCCTCGTAGTACAGGTCGATGGGCGCGGAGTTCTCCGTCCCCACGGTGACGAAAGGCATGTTTCACTCCTGCTCCGGTTTTGGGCTGTCGGACGCCCCGCGCTTTCCCGCCCGGTCGCCGGATATGCGGGCCGACAGATCGGCCCGAACAGCAGGAACAGGGGTTTCCCGACCCGCCCGCGCCGTCCTAACCTCGGAGCGTGAATCTTCCGCCCCGGCTGCGGGCCGTCAGCGACCTGCACGTCGGGCACCCACTGAACCGCGCGTTCGTCCAGGAGCTGCACCCGGACAACGACGGCGACTGGCTGCTCGTCGCCGGTGACGTCGCCGACCGGTTCGCCGACATCGAGTGGGCGCTCGGGCTGCTGAGCAGCCGGTTCGCGCGCGTCGTCTGGGCCCCCGGCAACCACGAGCTGTGGACGCCACCCCGCGACCCGGTGACCCTGCGCGGCGAGGAGCGCTACCGCGAGCTGGTCCGGATGTGCCAGCGACTGGGCGTCGTCACCCCGGAGGACCCGTACCCGGTGTGGGACGGCGACGGCGGCCCGGCCACCATCGCCCCGCTCTTCGTGCTCTACGACTACACGTTCCGGGTGCCGGAGGCGCGCACCCAGCAGGAGTCACTGGACCTGGCGTACAAGGCCGGCGTGGTGTGCACCGACGAGGCCCTGCTGCACCCCGACCCGTACCCGAGCCGGGAGGCGTGGTGCGCGGCCCGGATCACCGAGACCGAACGCCGGCTGGCCGAACGCGACCCGGCGCTCCCGACGGTGCTGGTCAACCACTACCCGCTGGTCCGGGAACCCACCGACGTCCTGCGCTACCCGCTCTTCGCCCAGTGGTGCGGCACCGTCCGCACCACTGACTGGCACCTGCGCTTCGACGCGGCCACCGTCGTCTACGGGCACCTGCACATCCCCCGCACCACCTTCCACGACGGGGTGCGCTTCGAAGAGGTCTCCCTCGGCTACCCCCGCGAGTGGCAGCCCCGAGGGCCGGTGCCCGACCCGGTCCGCACCATCCACCCGGCCGACGACGTACGGCGGCGCTCGTCCGTCAGCGGGTGAGGCCAGCGCGAATCGCCGTCGCCTCTCCGCACCACACCATGGAATGATCAACCGGTGGACCAGGCAGACGAACTCGACGACAACTGGCTGAATGGCGAAGAAATCACCTGTCCGGAGTGCCGCGAACGCCTGTACCGCCTCGACCACTCGCCGCTCTTGGACTGCTATTTCCTCTACTGCGACAGCTGCCCGATGCGGGTGGATATCAGTTTCTACGACAGTACGTGTGCGGCCATCGAGGACGCGCTGTCTCCCCTGGACAAGACCTATCCCACACTGATGGCGGCGCTTGAGGCGCGGCTACGGCGATGCGACTGCGGGGGGAGGTTCCGGGACTCGGCCCCTCGGCGCTGCCACCGGTGCTCCACCGTCCTGACGGCCATCAGCGAACCCTCCGGTGTCGACGTCTGGCCAGGTTGGTGGACAGACGAGACGGACACCGACCCCGTGGAAGAGCAGTTCACCGCCCGGTACTTCCGGACGGAGGGCCTCTGGGAGCACTGACACTGCCGGGATCAGTGCCGGCTCATCGACGCGACCCGGTGCGTACCAGGATCGGCCGTAGCGCCGACGCGGAGGCGGGAGGCGACGTGCTCTCATGACCGCGTGAAGCTGATGGCACTGATCCGGGCCAGCAAACGGAAATTTTTCTGCGGTGCGGCGATGTGGGGTATCGGCGCTCCGCTCATGTTCTACGCCCTCTTCCAGGGGAAGCCGACGCTCTACCTGGTGGGTTTGGCAACCGTGGCCGCCGGCAGTGGCATCGTCGCCAAGTGCCTGCGGCAGGCGGCCTCCCGGCAAGCAGCCAGCGGCCGTCAAGCTCACTGAGAGACAAACCACGGGCGGGGCCTCGGGCGCTCTGGGACGGTTTGCGGCCATCCGGCGAGTGGCAGCCCCGAGGGTCGGCGCCGGACCGGGTGCGCACCATCCGCCCGACCGACGACAGACGCCAACGCGCGTCCGTTAGCGGGTAAGCCCGACCACCGTGGCCAGTCGCTCCACGCCGGCCGGCGCCGGCTGCGCGCGGGCAACATCGGCGATCACCGTACGCGCCAACGGCCGGCACCGAACCTCAGCCGGCGCGACACTGTCCGCGTCCACAAGCGCGCGAGCAGCCCCGCGCAGATCACCCACCTGAAGGTACGCCCGCGCGACGTCCACCAGGTAAGCGCCCCGATATTCGGCCGGCAACCGCCGCCACCCATCCCGCCGCACGATTGTCGAGTGCCTCTGTAGCGCCTCGTCGGCGTCACCCCGCTGCGTCGCCACCAGCACCCGTGCCAGCTCGACGGCGACCGGCCCGAAGCTGGTGCGGTGCGGATCGTCGTACCCCCTCAGGCTGGCCGCGACGCCCGCGGCCCGGCCGGTCAGCTCGTCGGCGCGGCGGTGCTCGCCGCAGCCGGCGGCGGCCAGGGCGGCCTGAAGCAGCAGCGTCCCACCCACGGCCCACTCCCCCGCCGACCGCTGTCGCGCGGGCGCACCCTCGCCTTGTTGATCATGGGGTTGACCGGCGGTTTGATCTCCACGAACCCCGCTAACCCCATGATCAGCCGGGTAGGAGAGGGCCGGGAGGATGCGGTTCGCGGCGGTTAGGGCCGCTGTTAGGGCTAGGCGATCGCGGCCCGACGACCGCAGCGCCTGGGCTATCGCGATGGTTGCCGTTGCCGCCAGAATCGGGTCGTCGCCGGCGGCAGACATCGCCCGGTCGGCGGCCAGCCAACCGAGGTCGGCCTCGGCGAACTTCACCAGCAACGACGAGGTGATCCGGTACGCCTGCACCAGCAACTCCGGTGTCTGCGCACCCTGGACGGCGTCGAGCAGATCCGGCAGGACTCGCACCAACTGGCCATAGTGCGCGTGCTGGTAGGCCAACCAGGCGTACCCGACCTGCCGTCTCAGCTCATCCGTCTGCTCTGGGGCCTGCGGAGTGTCGTAGCGGGCGAGCGCCGCCCGGATGTCGTCCACCCCGTCCGGCGTGCCCGCCGGGGTGCTGCGCTGCTGGCCGAGCAGCGCCTCCGGCTCCACCCGCAGGACGTGGGCCAACTCCTGGATCACCGAGTACCGGTCCAGGGAACGCACACCCCGCTCCACCTTGTCCACCCAACTCTTCGACCTGCGCAGCCGGTCGGCGAGCATCTGCTGCGTCATCGACCGCCGCACCCGCCACCGCGCCACCCGCCGACCGATCGGCAGGTCATCGCTGGTCACGCCGCCACCGCCGGTCCGGGACCGCACGGGTCGTGTCCTCCACCGGTACGCGCTCCGCCTCCGCCTGCGCCAGGAGACGCTGTTTGGCAGCCTCCTGCTCGGCCGCCTCGGACTGCTCGCCCCTACTCGTCGGCTCGTCATCGTGCATGCCCACCTCCGTCAGCCGGTGGACGCTTGGACTCGCCGAACTTCGACGGTGCCTCTCGCGTCCTGTCTGGATGACCTCTCCAGTGGAACCAGGCTCCGCCGATTGGTAATGACAACTTCACCGCGAGTCACGGACGACTGGGGATGTCCTTGTTAGGCTGAGTCGTCCCCATGCCGTCCCCGAGCCCACTGAGCAGGAGACGCGATGCCGAACGACCGTCTTCGCAACGGCATGCTCAAGAACGGTCTGACGGCATCGGCGCTGGCCGAAAAGCTCGGTGTCGACCCGAAGACTGTCGAGCGGTGGGTGACACAGACCCGCAACCCGTACCCGCGCTATCGCCACACCATCGCCGACTTGCTGAACGAGAGTGAGGCGTACCTCTGGCCGGACGCGCTTCCAACGCAGCGAGCCGTGCAGATCAGTCAGTCGGAACTCGTCCACATCTACCCTCGCCGCGGAGCCGTTCCCACCGACCTCTGGCAGCGGCTCCTGGAGCAGGCCACCCGACAGGTCGGCGTCTTGGTCTACGGAGGACTGTTCCTGCCCGAATTCAACCACCGCTGGATCGCGACGCTCCGCGAAAAGGCGTTGGCCGGGGCGCAGGTGGAGCTGCTTTTCGGCGACCCAGAGGGCGAGCACATCGCCGATCGCGGGGGCGACGAGGGCATCGGCCCAGCCATGTCAAACAAGATCCTGAACGCGCTGGCGTTCTACAAAGACCTACGGGACCTGGACAACGTCGGGATCTACTACCACGACACGATCCTCTACAACTCGATCTACCGCTTTGACGACGAGATGCTCGTCAACACCCACCTCTACGGCACTCCGGCCGCCTACGCCCCGGTGCTGCACCTGCGCCGGCTCGGCGGTGGGGACCTATTCGACAGCTACGTCGCCAGCTTCAACCGGGTCCTCGGCAAGAAGCGGGCCGTCTGGCCTGAACACTGAGCCGCTGGCGGTGAGAGGCTAGGGGCATGCCCCGAATCGAGCACTTCAACAACCCGAACGCCCCGAAGCCGAACAGCATCGTCGTAGCCGTCACCGTTTTCGTTCAGGACGACCAGGGCCTGGTACTGCTCATCCAGCGCACCGACAACGGTCTCTGGGCGCTACCTGGGGGTGCCCAGGACTTCGGCGAGTACATCGCCGAGACGGCAGTCCGGGAGACGCGCGAAGAAACCGGCATCGACGTTGAGGTGATCGGCGTGGTAGGGATATATACCAATCCGAATCATGTCGTGGAGTACAGCGACGGCGAGGTGCGGCAGCAGTTTTCGATCTTGTTTCGAGGTCGAAACGTCGGAGGACGCTTGACAACCAGCGACGAGTCATTGGCCGTCCGTTGGGTGGCAAGGGACGATCTGGAGAACCTGAAGATCCACCCGTCGATGCGGCTCCGCATCGACCACGGTCTTGAGCGCCAGGAGCAGCCCTACATCGGGTGAGCCGTCATGCGGGCCTGCGTCCGTCGTACTGCTTCGAGAAGCGGCCCTTCGGCCTTCGCCCAAAACCGTGTGACCAGGTGGTCGGGCCCATACCGCTCGCGGATCTCGTCTAGCCTCGCCTCGACGCTCAGGTTTTGGCCGTCGGGGCCTGTGGTCATATCCGTGTACCAAAGGGCGTCCGAGGTTGGCGATTCCTCCCTTGGGAACTCAGTCGCTAGAACGTCGCCCAATCCACGCTCATCCGCCTCATAGGACGCACAGGAGTGATGGGCAACCAGACCCGCGAGCCGTGGCGTAAACCCTTGACGAAGCAGCCACCGGGCGCCGTCCAGCGCATGGAAGCCTGTGTCGAGGATGCTTGGTGCGTAGCCAATGTCATGCAGCCATGCAGCGGCAGTCAACAGTTCGCAGTCTGCTGGCACTACCAGCCGTGCCAAGTCCTGCGCCTTGGTTGCTACAGCCTGCACATGACACCACCGACGAGTCAGCACCCCTGCCAGTTGCTGTTCCGCTACTCGGACTGCACGTTCCGCATCACTCTCCACAGGACGAGGGTACGACGCGGAACGTGTGGGCACCAGCGCCAAGATGTGCCTTCAATGCGGCAGTTCCCGTGCTATTTATCTACCTGATCCTCTATCTCTTCATGGTCGGGCAAGGGTGAGCATTCCGCAGCGGGCCCGGTCGGTCAACAGTCATCCGGATAATTGGACGGCCGTCACGCCGCCGTCGCGGCTCGGCTATGCTCGCCGTACTCAGCCGGGAGCATCCACGAGCGTTCGTACAGCGGCAGGGCCGGGATGGCGGATGGTCTTCACCGTCGGTGATTCGTAACGGAAGTCGATTTGATCATAGTCGCGTCGATACTCGCGCGGAAGTTCGTTGTCGGCGATGATTAGCTGCACCTTTCCGCGATTGGCGTCTGCTTGGGTGACTAACCTGCGATAGAGGGCCGCGGACAATCTTTCTGCTGTGTTAAGTGCGAGACGCGGGCTGTCGATCAAAAGGAATGCGGGATACAAAGTGTCGCGCCGCCTCAATGCTACTGATAGCAGGGAGGTCCAGTACGCGATCTGCGTCGCGGTCCTGATGCCGCCGCCAGGTGGGCTAAAGGTGGCGAATGGTTCTCCGTCGAGTACGGGCAGGTAATTGGACGGATGGAGGGCGGCCTCCCGTATGCCGGGAATTCCTAGTGAAGTAACGGTCTCCTGAAATTCTCTATTTATCTCGCCTAGGATCTCGTTGCGGCGGTCGGCTAGGGCATCCTCGGCCCGAGCTATCGCCGCCTTGACGTTCTCGCGTTCTGCCCGCAATGCCGTCTCTGTGTCCTGGAGGTCGCTAACTCGGTCCCACTGGCGGAGCACATTCTCTAGGAGCTGTTGCTGTGCCTGTGCCGTGGCGATCTTTGCCGCAGCATCGGTAAAGGCTTGCAGGCGCGGCGAGATGCGTTGTTGCGTGCGGTCCTCGACCTGGGCGCTCAGAGTGCGTACGAGTTCCGCGCGCTGCACTTCAGCCCTGGCCGTAGCCGCCATTTGATTGGCAACGGTTTGAAGTTGCCTATCCACCTCGGTGAGCTGGTCCTGAAGTTGGCGTGCCTCGTAGGGGTCAGTGTCATCACTAACGGCATGAACCGGATCAGGTTGTAGACACACTCGGCAGTTGCCCTCGGTCACCTGACGATCTGTCAGACTCTGCATGCAGCGGGGGCAGATCGCGAACTCGAAGTTCGCCAAACGGTGGCCGGCATCTCGCATCCTACGGAGCCGGTCGAGATCGCCTTGAAGTCTCCGCCGCTCCCTCGCATAGTCTGTCTGGCTGCGGTTGAGCGTCGCCATCGTTGCTCGGACTTCAGCAAGCGCGCGTTCCGCGTCGGTGAGGAGATCCCTTAGGACCTGTGTCTGCCGATCAGCAACCGGGTTGAGCTCTTCGCGCAGTGAAGTAAGTTGGGCCTCCGCCTCGCGTTGTGCGTTTACGGCGGCCGTAATTGCGGCTTCGGCATCAATGCGAGCGGTGGTGTTGCTGTCGCTGAGGAATGTCCGGATGGCGACGTTTTCTCTCTCGGCCACCGTGATTTTCTCATTGAGCAGATTCCGCTTTGACCGTAGTTCGAGTACGTGCTCGTCAGTGAGGCCGAAGAGCAGTTCGAACACTGCTTTGCGTTTCGGCTCAAGGTAGGAATCCTGACTGCTCGCAATGTCTCGGTTTATCTCGGCTTGGGGAATATAGAGGAAGGAAAATATGTCGCTGAATGTGATTCGGTTCCCTGCTCTGCTGCTGTTCCCGCTACGGGCTGCGGCACGCATCTCGTCGGGCAGCCCAAGGGCGGATAGCAGCCGCGTGTTGAGCAGCGGAGTGTTGCCCTCAGTGTAGTGGTCGGGCAGGCGATCCCGAGCGACGAGATCGAAAACACGGACTGTCTTCCGCTTGTTCGGGTCGACACTTCGAGCCAATCGTAGGCGGTCATCGCCTATGCGGACATCAAGGATCACATCCTTGACATGCTCCTCGACGACCTTTGCGAGCAAGCCGTTACCCCCGAAGCCGTACTTAATCATTTCTAGGAGCGTAGTCTTGCCGACCCCGGTCGGGCCTGCGAGCACGGTGAGGTCCGAGGGGAACTCGTAGCGGACCTCGCCTTCAGTGGTATTGAGGACGACCGCCATGAGGCGGAATGCCGTCGTCATCGGATTACCTGCCTATGAGGACGGTCGAGGAGGTTGGCCAAAGCTTGGTAGATCAGTTCCTTCAATGCATTTCCCGTCATGCCCGCAGTTGCTTCGGCTATGGCTTCGCACCGCTGGCCTACGTCAGACCAATCCGCTGCGTCAGCTAGCTCCTGCGCTAGTTTTTGGCCCGAGGGTGTGACTTTAAGCGCGACACTGCTACGTCTCCCGAGTGCATACTTCACCAAGCCTCGGGCAACAAGAGCCCCGATAACCGGGTAGTAGCGGTCGTCCCATGGTCCGTATTTGTAGCGGATCATGGGTGCTTCGACCTCGGTAGGCTCGGCCAGGTCCTCGCTTGACAGGTGAAGGCGCGAGTCGTCTTGACGGAGGCCAGGAATGACCGTAGGAGCCAGTGCGGGATAGCGTAGGAGAAAGTCGAGCTTAGCCAGCTTCGTAAGCCCGTCGAGCTTCTTCTGATGCCCTGGCGCACGACACACCGCGTCGACAAGCAAGAGCACTCGTGCTTGGTGGTAGTACAGGTCTTCGCGGAGCAGGGTGAGGTCTTGGGCGTGAGAAGCAGCCGTACTCATGCAGCGGTCCCCCGTTCCGCAAGCCGAGCCAGTTCTGCATCGATGTCGAATCGGTTACTGAACCACACCTTGCAGCGGTTGGTGAGGTCACAGATGCCGCCCAATCGGAGATCGGGGTCTAGGAGCTCAGTCCAATGGCCGGGCTCCATTGAGTCGACCTGTGTCTGAAGTTCGAGCCACAGACTCGCACCCCAAGCCCTGTCGACCTTGGCCGACGTTTGCGTGGCATTGTCGCTAATGCGAAGAAGGACGCGGCGCAGCTGGCTCTGCTCGCTGCGAGCTGCTGGGTCTACCTCTAGGCGGATGCGCCAGAACTCCTCATAGTCTTGACGCAGTTGCTCGGCACGTTCAATTGAGTTGTCCGAGCAGTTGCCGACGGCCATCTTAACGCCTAGCCGGTTGAGCAAGATCATCCGGGGCAGTGGCTGGTATCCACTAGGGGTGGCGGCGGCCACTTCTATGGCGAAACGGATGTCTTCAACCGTAACGATTCGAGCGGCCAACTGACGATCCATCTCGGCCGCGTCGGGCAGAGGTGAGCCGATGCGGTATGCCAGGACTATCGGCAATCCACCCTCGGGGAGTGGGCCGGCCGCGCGCATCCTTGTCCTGAAGAGACCATGGACAGCCTCCCAGATCGCCTCGGCGGCATCGTCCGGCACGTCCATGCGGTGGAGTACCGGCTTGACGTACATCGACGGTGCCGCGTAGTGAAGAACGCTTCGCTGTGGACGACCGTGGTCAAGGAGCAGCATCGATAGGAAACGAACTACCTGCTCCTGCTGCTCGGTCGTCAGGGTCGGTGGCCGAGCCTTGGCACTCTTGCCCCAATCCTCCGGTAGCGCGTCTGCGTGCCCCAGGAGAGCCTCTGCGAAGTCGTCCACCACGGACTGGTACTTACCCTCTACGGTGAGCGGCTCGCCGGCTAGCCGCTGCTTCCGCAGCGCCACGGTCACAAGCTCCAGCTTTTGGGGCGGCTTGCTGGAAGCGAGGCCCGCGGTGGTGACCAGACGGCATGTAGGTTTTTCCTTCAGCGCGCACCACCTGCTGAATAGGTGTGCCAACCCTCCGTCAGTGAGAAGGCTGTTTATGGTGGTGTAGGCGCCAAACGATGGGTCGCGGTGCTTACAGGAAACTAGCTCGGCATCTCCCTCATGTACCACAGCCCAGTCCTCGTGGTGCTCGCATACGATCCGCCGCGACTCGTCGTCCCTCAAACCTCCCGATGCGTCAAGGGCATCCAGCAGCAGGCGCAGGCCGTGAGCAGCAGCCATGGCCGCTTGCCAGTCATAGCGATCTGCCGTCTGAGCTCCCGAGTCCTCCGGCGATTCAAGCGTTAGCAGGAGCTCAGCAGCCGTCCCATCATCTGCGTGCGAGCTCGTGAACATCACTGGAGGATAGCGACCTCAACACCCTCCGTGGGATCACCCGTTACGGCCTCGGGACTGGTCAAACGGATCGGCGGGATACCGGGTGGCTGTGAAGACTTTCTGTACAGGATCAAGGCGGCCCGCTTCGCAGGCCGCTCGCGCCGCCGACCAGGCGCCGACCCAAACAGGCCGCCGCTCGGGGACCCCGCGCCCTTAGCGCAAGCGCACGGGCGCACCCCGAACGGTTGCAGCCCCGCCGGCGGCGCGACATACGAAGAAGCCCCGGGCCGCCAAGGGTGATGGCAGATCCGGGGCTTCGATGTTGAAGGCGACGACCAGGGCGTGCCTCCGGCGGGGCCCTCAGGCGCTCCAGGATGGTTGGCGCCATCCCGACACCCTCCGTCCGGGCAGAGCCGAGCAGGTGGGGCCTGCCCGGTCAAGGTCGTTCAGACAGTGGGGTGCTCCACCTTGACCGAGCAGGCCCCACCCACTCCACGAAGTGCGGACGAAGGCCGACGGGATGGCTAAAGGGTTGCGGTAGAGGTTGACGCTGTTCCGGGCAAGACAAGATCGAACGACGACACCTATCCGGATGTCGAAGTGAGATAGCGCAGACATTCCCAGCCGAAGTGTGTCGCTAGCCAAGTCGTCGCCTGGTTGCCCCGAAAGTTTTCGACAGGTGCTCCCCGGGTTGCGAGACCTTGGCGCTCCAGGGTAGCCATGATCGGAGCAATGCCCGAACGGAGTCCAGGAAAGCGGCCTTCAAGGATCGAGCTCGGCCATCGATTACCTTCGACATCAGGATAGGCGATGTGGGCGTCGGAGTTTGTATTCACCATGGCGTCGAGTACACGTATATGTGCTGCTTCAAGGTCCGTCAATGCAGCAACAATCAGGAGGGAGAGGTCTAGCTTTGCATCGTCGTTAATCCCTTCTGCAAGCACTGCCGCCAGTGCTTTGACTTTGCCCTCGTGCATCGTATTGTTGGCTGCCTGGAAGGCGCTGGTTGCGAGCATGAGCCGACCGTCGCTGCTGCCTGCCCACTGCCCGAACTCTTCAGGTGATAGACCGGTTGCCTCTCGAACTCCGGTGACGACATCCGCGATGTTCTGCATGCCGCGCCCTTCGCGGACTGCAACCAGCTCAAGTGCAGGTTTGATGGAAGCGGCGACCAGGGCGCCAACGGGTCCGGCCAAGCCAAGCCCGGCAGTTGCGATCTCAATGGCCGTGCGGACGGCAACTCGCTGGACTTCTTCGCCTCTGCTCATAGGTGTCGTTCTAGCTCATCAGGGCAAGAAGTTGCTCACTACCTGTCCGTCCAAACGTTCCGCAGGGCTGGCGCTACCTATGAGGCCGGCTCGGTAGGCAACCTGTGTCGCTGGGGTGCCACGGCTAGATCAGCGGGCACAGATCGGGCACAACCCAGACCGAGAGGCCGTGTCAAGTCGAGAGGCATTGGCGACGGTTCCGCAGGCGGGCCCGACGATCCGTCCGATACCAGATGATCTATCAAGGCCGGAGGTGTAAGGAGTTTAGATCCCCCGACGGCAGCTCTGGTTCGACGATGTTGACCATGTCATCCTGTTCGTATGACGAGCTCAAAGCCGGCCGAACCGTTCGACTGGGCCGACCTTGAGGTGTCGACCCTTCAGCCAGACGCGAGGACGCTTTGGCCAGATGAAGTCCGGGACCTCACTCCGTGGGTGATCGAACATCTCGAGGAGGTGGGGCAAGCGCTGGGGCTCCGGCTGCAGGCGCAAACCCTCCGTCGTGAAGTACGGCTCGGATCCTTCCGTGCGGATCTTGTCGTTCAAGATGATCATGGGCGATCTGTTGTGATTGAGCTTCAGCTCGGCCCTAGTGACCACGACCATTTTGCGAAAGTAATGACGTACGCGTCGGAGTCTTCGGCTGATGTCGTCGTCTGGATCGTGGCGGGTACCGGAGGTCGGTTCCGTCTAGCAAGCCCGATCCGGCCTGAGCACCAGCGGAGCTTGGCCCGGTTGAACCACGCGTTCCGCGAAAGTGTCTCTTTCTATGGCTTATCTATCGAGCTTCGGTCAGAACCGTTCAGGACGTCGCTGGAGTCTCTCCCCGTACTTCCCAGGCTGCAGATGGTAGTTGGACCGGAAGGAATTGTGGCTCCAAGCGGCTGAGGTCCCGGGAGCGTCGGTACAGCAGCGAAGTACAGCAACGGACGACACCGAGCGGGACCACGGTAACCACCATCAGGCTGTCGACCAGTCGTGCGAGCCGAACCACACCGCATTGCCGATCTCTGGGGGTCAAGGGGTCTCATCAGCTCGATCGGCCGATCTCGACACATGCCAGGAGGCCGTTCGGGGAGTTGTCGAATGCAGTGGCCTCAGGGGCGACTTGCGTCGACGCGAGGATTTCATCCTGGCCGAGAGTTCAGTTCTGATCTGAAGAGTGTGCTGCCCGCCCGATGGGCGGCCGCCGCTCACCCGGGCGGCCGCCCACGCCTCGGTCAGCTGGCGTAGACCTCCAGCGCCGACAGTTGCCCAGCCGGCCAGCCGGTGTTGCCGGTGAGGGTGATCCGCACGTAACGTGTCTGCGCGGCGCTGAACGTCAACGTCACCTGATTACCGCTGCCCGGGTCGAAGGTCCGCCCCGCCGATCCGACGAGCGTGCCGAAGCTCCCCCCGTCCACGCTCCCCTGCACGGAAAGGGTCTGCGTCCGACTCCCCCACGCCGACGACGGCGGCAGCTTCAGCACCACCCGCCCGACCGTGCGCGCCGACCCCAGGTCGACCTGAACCCACTGCGGGAACGCGTTGTTGGCGCTCTCCCAGTAGCTGTTCGCGTCGCCGTCGACCACGTTGCCCGACCCGTAGCTCTGGACGTGGCTGCTCTCGCTGGTGGACCGACCTCGGGCGAGGTCCGAGTTGGCCGCGGCGTCCGTGGTCACGGTGACCGCGTTGGACGCGCTGGACGTGTTACCGGCGGCGTCGCGGGCGGTGACCGTGAACGTGTACGCGGTGGACGGGCTGAGCCCACTCACCGTCGCCGTGGTGCCGGTGACGGTGGCGACCACCGTGCCGCCCTGGCGTACCTGGTAACCGGTCACGCCGTTGTCGTCGGTGGACGCCGTCCAGGCCAGGGACACGCTGCTCGACGTCTTGCCGGTCACCGTAAGGCCGCTCGGGGCGGTCGGTGGGTTGTCCGGGACGGTGCTGCCCGCGTACACCTCGACCTTGGCGAGCTGGCCCGCCGGCCAGCCGGTGTTACCGGCGATGCTCAACCGGATGTGGCGGGCCGTGGTGGTCGTCAGCGTGCGGCTGACGGTGTTGCCGGTCGCCGGGTCGAAGGCGAACGCCGAGGCCCCGGCGATGGTCGAGAAGGAGCTGCCGTCGACGCTGCCCTGCACGGTGATGGTCTGGGTGCGCGCGCCCCAGCCGGTGGGGAGCCGCACGACGAGCTTGTTGACCTGGTGGCTGGCGCCGAGGTCGACCTGCCACCAGTGCGGGAACGCGCCGCCGCCGCTCTCCCAGTAGCTGCCGGCGTCGGAGTCGACAGCGTTCGAGGCCACGAACGGGCCGTTCTGGCTGCTGGCCGCTGTGGACCGGCCGGCTGCGAGGTCACCGCCGGTCGGGGGCGGGGTGCCGACCATCGGTGGCGTGGGACGGGTCGGGGTGAGGGCGAGTTGGCCCTTGAGCATCCGGCCGCCGTCGGCGGTGATCCGCAGGTAGTAGTCGGAGGAGCAGGCCACGCCGTCCTCGTCCAGGGCCCGGATGTTGGCGCCGGCCGGGGTGGTGGCCTGGGTTTCGGACGTCTTGGCGATCTGGTTGCCCTCGTTGTACTCGTCGTACATGGACACGTAGAGGCCCTGGGAGCCGAGCCGGACCATGTTGTAGATGTGCCGCCAGTAGAAGTCGCCGTGCTTGCGGTGCCCTCCGGCGAGGTCGCCGGGCATCACGCAGGGCAGGTAGTCGATGCCGCGTGCCGCACAGTCGGCCATGTCGCCGACGTTGACGTTGTTGTAGTACGAGTCCAGCTCCTCCACGGTCCTGGCCCGGTAGACCATCCATGGTGAGATCGCGTGGAACGCGTGGTAGACGTCGAGGAAGCCGGGGCGGGAGTCCTCGATGCCCTGCCGCCACCAGGTGGGTACGCCGCCGATGACGTAGCAGCCCTGCGCCTTGAACCAGTTGATGACCTCCAGGCACGGCCCGGGGGTGAAGGGTCGGCTGGGCTCGCTGAACCCGAACCCCCAGATGCAGACGACCGGTTTGCCGTTCTGCCGGGCGTACGCGGAGGACGCGGTGTGCGCCGCCATCTTCGTCGTCCAGTCGGTCTTGATCTCCGACTGGAAGCTCAACCAGTCGGTGACGTCGTACATGATGTAGAACTTGCGGCTGTACCGCTCGGCGGCCGAGCGGACCTTCTGTGCCATCGCGTCGCGGGTCGGGCCCTCGTCGCCCATCGGGTTGAACCGTTGCAGCGCGGCGGTGTCGCAGCCGTACTCCTGCATCCACCGGAAGTGGGTGTCCACCGTCTGCTGGTCGTACGAGGAGAAGAGGGTGGCCGGTTGGCCGTTGCCCAGGTTGGGGTACGCGGTGGGGTAGCTGCGGGTGTACTCGCGCATGTCCGGCCAGGACACGATCGTGGTGTTGGCGGGCGAGGGCGGCTGGAAGCGGTCGCGGCTCCAGTGCCACCACCCGCCGATCGGCGCGCCGTCGCCGGGGGCGCTGAACCAGCCCTGGTAGCCGACCGTCACCTTGCCGACCACGTCCCCGGGAGGACTGGCGGCGTGCGCCGGGCGGGCGAACAGTTCGGTGGTGGAGGCGGCGGCGAGGGCGGACCCGGCCAGCACCGATGTGACGAACCTGCGGCGGGACACCGCCATGACGACCACTCCTTCGGGACGGAAGGCATTGACGGCCATCGTGGCAGCAGTGGATGCCGACCCGCAAGAGTTAGACTGATCGATGAAATTCCCGGTCAGACGACGGGAATTATGCGGTGGGTCGTTATCGGCTGAGCGCCCACATCGGGGACAGGTGCTGGCTGCCGGACTGTCGGCGGCGGGCGTCGCGCACCGTCAGCCGCACACCCTCGACGAACCCGACCCTGGGGTACCACCCGAGCAGCTCGCGCGCCTTGCGGGTGTCCAGCGCCATGTTCCGCACCTCGTCCGGCCAGGGCGGCGGCTCGTACCGGGCCGCACCACCGACGCCGGACGCCTCCCGGACCGCCTCGTACACCTCGTTGACGCTCGTCTGCCGACCCGAGGCGATGTTGACCGTCCCCACCCCGTGGTGGTGACAGGCGAGTGCGATCGCCTCGGCGACATCGCTGACGTAGACGAAGTCCCTGGTCTGCGTACCATCGCCGTGGATGACCGCCGGCCGGCCGCCGAGCAGCGCATCGACCATCAGGGACACCACCCCGCAGTCGCCGCCCGCCTGCCGGGGCCCGTAGACATTCCCCAACACCATTGAGGTGTACGACAGGCCGTGCTGACGCCCGTACCAGTCGAGGTAGTGCACCCCCACGGCCTTGCTGACGCCGTACGGGCTCACCGGTGTGATCGGATGGTCCTCACGGACCGGCAACTCGTCGGCGGCGACGCTGCCGAAGATGTCGCTGCTGGCCGCGTTGACGAGCAGCCGTACGCCGCCGCGGGCGCAGGCGTCCAGCACGTTGACGGTGCCGAACACGTTCACGTCGGCGTCGTACAGGGGTGCATGACGGGCCGTGGGAACGCTCGGCTGCGCGGCGAGGTGCACCACCACGTCCGGCTGCCACTGGTGGATGACCTCGACACCCTCCGGCGTACGGATGTCCGCCGAGACGATGTCCTCCTCGGTCAACCCGCCGCACGCGGCGTCGGCCAGATTCTCCATCCGGCCGGTGGAGAAGTTGTCGAGCACCCGGACCTCGCTGCCCATCAGCATCAGGCGGGCGACGACGTGACTGCCGATGAAGCCGGCACCTCCGGTCACCAGAACACGCCGGGGCATCAGGTCCGTCGGCGGCTCGGCACCGACGGCGGTAACGGGCAGATCCATTCTGGAACTCCTTGCAACGACGCTACGGTCGGCCCGCTGCGGCAACCAGACGGCCGGGCACGACGGTAACCCACCCAAGAGCCACCAAACAGACATTTAGCCCAATGCCCGGTATGGATGTGCGGAATTCACGCCGAAACATCCCGTATCTGGCTATTCAGCACCATTCAACCCTTTGTCGCCAGTAACGTGCTCCCGGAGGGGTTCGCCCGGCACACCCGCCTCAGGCCGAGAAGTTGCGGAACAGCAGGGACGCCAGGCCGAGCGCCAGGGCCAGGTTGAACACGGTGGCGCTGGCGAACACCGCCACCGGTCGCCAACCCGCCTCCCGCAGCGACGCGACCCGGACCTCCAGACCGATGCTGACGAAGGCCAGGATCAGGAACCACACGCGCAGGTCGTTGACGATGGCGATGGTGGCCTTGCCGTCCGCACCGGCCGCGTCGAGGTACCAGGTGGCGATGACCGAGGCCGCGATGAAGCCCAGAACGAACTTCGGGAAGCGCGTCCACAACTCGCCCAGGCCCGGTCGGGCCGCGCCGGGCCGTCGTTGCACCCGCAGTGTGAAGTACGCGGTGAGCGCGACCGCGACCACGCCCATCAGGGCATTCTGGGTGACCTTGACGATGCTGGCGATCTGGAGCGCCTCCTCACCGGCGAGCCAGGTAGCGGGTCAGCGCGGCGAGACCGACCACGATCAGCAGGCCGATCGCCGTCCAGGCCCAGAACGCCCCGTCCCGGGTCACGCCGGCGGGGCCGGCCGGGTATCGGGACGATAGGAATTCGAGTCCGTTGACGCGGATTCTCCACGGGTGGCACCACCGACGACGGGGCCGGAGCCATCGCCGGCTCCGGCCCCGTCGGTACGCGCGGAATCGCTATGAAGTCGGGTACTGGCTCAGGTAGACCGGAGCGCCGACCTTGGTCATGTCGGCCGCCTCGCCGACACCGTTGACCACGTGGTCGATCGTGCCGGCGCTGAGGTTGACGGTCATGATGTGGTGCAGCCGCACCCCCGGCCGGTTCGGGACCTCGAAGCCGTTCTCGGTGTGGATCGACGGGTTGTTCTGGTTGAAGACGTACACCCCGCCGCCGTGCAGGGTGTGGTGACGCACCCGGTCACCGACCTTGTATCCGGCCCAGCCCTCGACCGGGCCGTTCATCCAGTCGGCCTGCGTCGGCGGGTCGTACGGCAGCTCGTTCTGGTAGAGGATCGTGGTGCCGTGCTCGCCGTTCCAGACGGTGTTGTAACGCTGGAAGTGCTCGACGAACAGGCCGGTCGCGGTCACGTGGTCGCCGTTGATGACCGCGCCGTACCGACCGGTGTTGGTCCGCCAGCGGTCGGTGTCGCCGTTGACGCCCTGGGTGAAGCCCTCGACGCCGTGATCGCCGCGCCACACCCAGGTGTGGTCGATGAGCACGTTGTCGCTGTTGACCTCCAGCGCGGTGTTCGTCCGTCCGATGTGCGGGCCGCCGACCCGGAAGTACACGTCGGAGAGCGTCGTCGGGTTGTGCGGGCTGCTCACGTTGTGGCCGTGCTGGCGTCCGACCCGCAGCAGCACCGGCGATTCGACGGTGCCGGCGTCGATCGTGACACCGGCGACGATCACCCCGGGCACACCGGCCACGTCCAGCGGGATCGCGCCGTTCACGGCGGTGAGCGTGGCGTGACCGATGCCGAGGACGACCGTGTTGGCACGCCGGATCTCGATGCTGCGCGCGATGTCGTAGACGCCGGGGGTGAGCAGCAGGTGCTTACCGCGCGCGAGCTGAGCGTTGATCACGCGGACCGGATCGGACGGCTTCGCGATGAAGAAGTCGTCGATGCCGATCGTCCGCCCCGGGGTGATGCCGTTCGCCCACGAAACGCCCCGAGTGTCGCGCTGCGCCGCCGGCACCCGCACGTTGTAGCGGCCCTTGCCGTCCACGAACAGGTACGGCTTCTCGCGGCTCACCGGGGTGGTGTCGAGGGTGGTGTACGGCGGGTCGGGGAAGGTGGCGTCGTCCGGCGCACCCTCGACGCCCGCGAACACCTGGTTCCACACGGCGTTGGACCACCCGGCGACCTCGCTGTTGCGGGTGAGCCACTGCTGCTGTGAGCCGTTGGTGGTGGCCGGCAGCCGCGAGTCGGCGATGAAGCCGCCGCTGGCGTACTGCGGGCCGGCGGTGCAGTAGTCCATCAGCGACAGACCGCCGCCGCCGATGTTCAGCCGGCGCATCGACACCGCCTGCGAGACCGCCCAGAAGTTCGCCGTCGAGCGGCACCCGTCCTGGCCGGCCGCGTTGATGGTGAGCGAAAGGTTGGACAGGGTGCGCCAGAAGTTGACCAGCGCGAGGCAGTTGCCGGTGCCGCCGTCGGCGAGACAGCGGTTGTAGACCTCGAGCTTGCCGTTGATGGTGACGTCGGTGGGCGACGCGCCGAGGCCGGCGACCTCGGTGTAGTAGCCGACCTTGGCCTGCAACGGCTGCGCGGTCGTGCCGTACGTGCCCGGCTTGAACAGGTAGGCGTGCCGCTCGGTGCCCATTTCGTCGTTGACCTGCCGGGCGTGCGCGGCGTCGAGGGTCTGCTGGATCTGACTGACCGGCATGGACGAGTCGAAGATCGTCACGTTCGGGCCGAAGTCGGGTGCGCCGGGCGTGGGGCGACCGGCGCTGGCGGCGGTGCTGGTCATGGTGACCGCGGCGGTCACCAGCAGAGCAAGGGTGAGGGTACGTCGGGACGGGCTCGTCATGTGGTTCGTCCTATCCGCTGGCGGGACAGTGCTCCCGGCAGCTGGGCGGTGAGAGCGCTCTCTGACCTGTTTCTACCCGGTCAACGCCTCGTACGCCATGCCCACCGTCGACGATGTCCACGGTGGAGGCGAGAATGGACGACGACGCGGGGAGGCGCCCATGCGGATCGACTCGTTGCCCGAGGTGGACGAACACACCACCGTGATCGCGGCCGAACCGCACGACGTCTGGCCCCACCTCCTCCACGTGGTGCAGGAGACGTTCGACCGAACTGCCGTGAGCACGTACGCCCGTCTGGTGCGCGCCGCCGACCCCGTCGCGTCCGGGCCACGGCCCCTCACCGAGGGCTCGACCCTCCCCGGCTTCCACGTGACCACCGCGCACCCCGCCCGGGAGCTGACGCTGCGGGGCAGCCACCGGTTCTCGACGTACGCGCTGCGTTTCCGCCTCGAACCGGTCGAGCCGGGACGGACCCGCCTGCGAGCGGAGACGCGAGCGGTCTTCCCCGGCCTGGCCGGCGGCCTCTACCGGCAGTTGCTACTCCGGTCGGGAGGCCACGTGCTCGGCGTACGCCGAATGCTGGCGACAGTCCGCCGCCACGCCACCCCCTAGTCTGTGTCGAAGTCGGTCATAGCCACTCGTTGATCGCGGCGTTGTGCGGCCGCCTTATATCACCCGCAGAAGTGCAAGATCGCCGTGGGGAGCTCATCGATGGGCTTGGGCGTGTTGCTGCTATACAGAGCAACCATGACGCGTGATCGGATCGTCGCCGGACTGTTGTTGGTTGTCGCACTGCTCAGCCTGGCCGCGTCGAAGGCCGCGCCGTTCCTGGATGACGCCCCGCTGGCGGCCCGAGCGGCGATCGTGGTTCTCGGCGTGGCGTGCGGCCTCGGTGGCGTCTGGCTGTGGCTCCGACGCTCCCCCGAACAGCGGTAACCCACCCGCTTCACCTCCCGCTCGATCGACGCGCAGACCGGGTTGCGGGGAGCGCGGGTCACCGGCTTGGCGCCGGCTCGGTCAGGAACTCGTCGATCATCGGGGCCAGCCAGTCGGCGCGCTGCGGGATGGTGGTGTGCGTGGTGCCGGGCAGGATGGCCAGCCGGCACGCCGGCAGGCCGGTCAGGTCGCCGGGCACCGCCCCGCCGAGCAGCCGGAACATCCGCACCGCGTGTTCGGGTTGGACGATGTCCGCGTCGGCCAGCACGATCATGGTGGGTGCGGCCAACGCGCGGATCTGTTCGGGTGTCCAGCGCGGCAGGTTCCCGTCGAGGACCTTCATCTTGGTGACCAGGGTTGCCCAGCCCGCCGGGTCCGGCGCGGTCCGCAGGTACTCCTCGTGGAACTCCGAACCGTGCAGGTGCTCCGGTTGCAGGTCCTGGATCCCGTCGAGCAGCCCGGGGTGCAGGCCGTCCTCGTCGAAGCTCACCGAGGCGAGCACCAGCCGGCCCACCCGGTCGGCGTGGTGGGTGCCGAGGCGCAGCGCGACCGCCGCGCCCATGCTCCAGCCGTACACGTCCGCCCGCACGACGCCCAGCCGGTCGAGCAGCTCGACCACGTCGGCGGCGAAGTGCTCCACCGTCAGTGGACGGTCCACGTCGGGCGTACGTCCGTGCGCCTGCAACTCCACAGCGATCACCCTCCGGTGCTTCGCCAGCGACGGCAGGATCGTGCCGAACGACGTACCGATGCCGGAGAGCGCGCCGTGGATCAGCACCAGCGGGCGACCCTCACCATTGCCGTGCGTCTCGTGGTAGATGTCCATGCCCACACGGTGCGCCAGCGCGCTTACGGTCCGCTTCAGGTCGCCTTACCGGCGCTAGGATGACCGCCGTGCAGTTCGGGGTGCTCGGGCCGCTCGCCGTGACCACGGACGCCGGCGAGCCGGTGGTGGTGCCCGGCACCAAGGTCCGCGCGCTGCTGGCCGACCTGCTGACCAACCGCAACCAGGTGGTCTCGGCGGACCGCCTCATCGACGACCTGTGGGGTGACGACCCTCCCGCCAACCCCGCCGGTGCCCTCCAGGTGCGGGTGTCGCAGCTCCGCAAGGCGCTCAACGACGCCGAGCCGGGCGCCCGCGAGCTGGTCGAGTCCCGGCCGCCCGGCTACCTGCTGCGGGCCGACAGCGTCGACGCGGACCGCTTCGTCGAGCTGACCCGCAGCACCGACGCCGACCGGCTCACCGCGGCTCTCGCGCTGTGGCGCGGCGACGCGTACGCCGATCTGGCCGACGCCGAGTTCGTCCGCGCCGAGGCGACCCGGCTGGCCGAGCAGCGCCTCGCCGCGCACGAACGGCTGGCCGAGGCGCGGGTGGCCCGGGGTGAGCACGACCTGGTCGCCGCCGACCTGGCCGAGCTGGTCGCCCGGCACCCGCTGCGGGAGGGCCTGCGGGCGGTGCAGCTGCGCGCGTTGTACGCGGCCGGACGCCAGTCCGAGGCGCTGGACAGCTACGCCGACCTGCGCGACCGGCTCGCCGAAGAGTTGGGCCTCGACCCCGGCCCCGAACTGGTCGCGCTGCACCGCAGGATCCTCGAACAGGACGCCGGCCTGAGCGCGCCGCCGAAGGCCGCGATCATCCGCAACAGCCTGCCGGCCCAGCTCGACGAGCTGGTCGGGCGCGGCGAGGCGGTGATCGACCTGCGCGGGCTGCTGCCCCGGCAACGCCTGGTGACGCTGGTCGGGCCGGGCGGTGTCGGCAAGACCCGGCTGGCCACCGAGGCGGCCCGGACCCGGTCCTGCCCGGACGGCGTCCACCTGGTGGAGCTGGCTCCGCTGCCGGCCGGTGACCCGCGCATCGCCGAGCAGGTCCTCGGCGTGCTGGACGTCCGGGAGGCCGCGGGCACGACAGTGTCCGCGACCGACCGCCTCGTCGCGGCCCTACGGCACCGGCATTTGCTGCTCGTGCTGGACAACTGCGAACACGTCGTCGAGCCGGTGGCCGCGCTGGTCGCCCGACTGCTGCGCGACGCGCCCGAGGTGAGCGTCCTCGCCACCAGTCGGGAGCCGCTCGGCCTGACCGGGGAGCTGCTCTGGGAGGTACCCCCGCTGTCTCTGCCCGAGGACGGTGACCTGGACGCGGTCCGGCGCTCGGCGGCGGCCCGCCTGTTCGCCGCCCGCGCCGCCGCCCAGCAGCGGGGCTTCCGGCTGGACGAGCGCACGGCGCCGGCGGTGGCCCAGCTCTGCCGTCGCCTCGACGGCCTGCCGCTGGCGCTGGAGCTGGCCGCGACCCGGGTCCGCGCGCTGGGCGTACGGGGTGTGGTGGACCGGCTGGACGACCGGTTCCGGCTGCTCACCACCGCCCAGCGGGACGTGCCACCGCGACAGCGGACGTTGACCGCGGTGATCGCCTGGAGTTGGGATCTGCTGGACGAACCCGACCGGACGGTGCTCGCCCGGCTGGCGGTGTTCCCCGACGGCTGCGCCCCGGAGGCCGCCGAGCGGGTCTGCCGGACCGACCTGGACGCCCTCGCCCGGCTGGTGGACCGGTCACTGGTGGTGCTGGACGACTCCGGGGCGGCCCCCCGCTACCGGCTGCTCGAATCGGTCGCCGCGTTCTGCCTGGACCAGCTGGCCGACGTCGACGACGTGCGGGCACGCCACGCCACCTACTACACCGAGTTGGCCGAGCAGGCCGATCCGGAGCTGCGCGGCGCCGACCAGCAGCGGTGGCTGGCGCTGCTGGACGCCGAGACGGCGAACCTGCGCACCGCGCTGGTGCACGGCGGCGGACTGCGGTTGGCCGTCGCGCTCAGCTGGTACTGGTACCTGCGCGGCCGGCTCACCGAGGCACGACGTGCGCTCGCCGTACCCGGTGACGCGGCGGAGGAGGCCCGCGCCGCGGCGTGGCGGATCGGTTTCGCGCTGCTGCAGGGCGAGGCGGTGGCACCGGCCGACGTACGCGCGGCGGTGGCCGCCGACCCGGACGGCCGCGGCGCCTGGTTCGCGGCGAACGCGCTGATCGACCACAGTGACCTGACCCTCTCGGCGGAACTGCTGCCCGTCGCCGCCGATCCGTGGACCGAGGCCGCGGTGCTCGCCTCCCAAGCCAAGATCGCACACGTGGCGGGCGACCAGGCGACCCTGGAACGCGCCGCGACCCGCAGTGCCGCGCTGTTCGCGCAGGTCGGTGACCGGTGGGGCCGGCTCCAGGCCGCCGAGTGGACCGGTGGGCTGGCCGAGCTGCGCGGCGAGCACGAACGCGCCGCCGACCTGCACCGGGAAGGGCTGCGCTGGGCCGAGGAGCTGGGTCTGTGGCCGCAGGTCGGCACCGAGCTGTCCTGGCTGGCGTGGCTGGCGGTACAGACCCGGGACTACCCGCAGGCCCGGGAACTGGCCGAACGCGCTTACCGGCTGGCGCAGGAGCAGGGCCCTCCCAGCGCGCTGGTCTTCGCCGAGATGAGCCTCGGGCTGGCTGCCCGCCGCGACGGCAAGCTCGACCTGGCCGTCACCCACCTGACCCGCCTCGCCGAGCGGGGGCGTGCCGAGGCCCAACCGGCGCTCTACCTGCCGCCGGTCCTGGTCGAGCTGGGCCACGCGGTCGAGCAGGGCGGTGACCCGGACGGCGCGCTGGCCCTGCACGTCGAGGCGTTCGAGGTCGCCGAGGCGATGGCCGCGCCCCGCGACGCGATCTACGCCCTGGAGGGGATGGCGTCGGCGGTGCGCGTACCGGAGGTCGCGGCCCGGCTGCTCGGCGCGGCGGCCACCGCCCGGCTCGCCACCCGGGCGCCGTCCTCGCCGGCCGAACGCGACGAGACCGACCGGGTGACCGAGCGGGTGCGGGGCACCCTCGGGCCGGACCGGTTCGACGCGCTGGTCGGCGAGGGCGCGAAGCTGAGCCCGGGCGAGGCCCGGGCCCAGCTCTGATCGACGGGTCAGGCGACCGTCTTCGGGCGGTACGAGGCGACGATCACGCCGCTCTTGTGCACCCGGGTGTCGACCAGGTCGAACGACGCCTTGAAGTCCGTCAGGGGCACCGTCACGCTGGCCGCGCCCTCCAGCACCGGGTGGATCCAGAACCGGACCTCGTCCACCAGGCCCGCCCGGATCAGCTGCGCGGTGACCGAGCCGAAGCCGTACTGGATGATGTTCTTGCCCTCCTGGGCCTTGAGCGCGGTGACCGCCTCGACCAGGTCGCCCTGGAGCACCTCCGTGTTGTTCCAGGTGGGGTTGGTGAGGGTGGTCGAGGCGACGTACTTCTTGACGTTGTTGAAGTACGCCGCGCCGGTGGTCGGGTCGCTCTCGTCCTGCTGCGGCCAGGCGACGGACATGCCGTCGTAGGTGGCCCGGCCCATCAGCAACGCGTCCGCCTCGTCGGTCTGCGCTCCGGCGAGGCTGATGGCCTCCTCGTCGAAGTACGGCCCGGTCCACATTGGGTTCTCGATGACGCCGTCGAGGGTGATGTAGGTCGAGTTGATGAGCTTGCGCATCGGAATCTCCTGGGTGTTTGTCGTGTGCTCCGGTGACACCCAGAACTCTGCCGAGCCCCGCTTACGATTCGCTTCAGGTGCCCTTACCCGCGCCGTCCACCGGGCCCGGCGCCGGGTCGGTCAGTGGGATCGGCAACGCCTGCGTGGCCACCGTGCCGCCGCCGGTGGAGTGCTTCGGCGCGGGGCGGTCGCCGGTGCGGCTGTGCAGCCGTCCGCGCCCGGCCGGGCCGGCCCGCCGGGTCACCTCGACGGTCACCATCCGCACCGGCGGTGGCGGCGCGGTGAAACGGCCGACGCCCCACCGCACCCAGATCGGGATCCGGCCGGCGTCCGCCTCCGCGATCAGCTTCTGCACCGTACGGGTCCGGTCGGTGTGGTCGACCTCCACCACCACCGGCGGGCCGTCCGGGCGGGCACACGCCACGTCGAGCACCGAGTGCCGCTGCTCCAGGGGCGGCGGCAGCGGCAGCACGCTGGGCGCGCGCCGGTACACCCGCCAGCCCTGGGCCTGCGCCCACCGCGCCACCGCGTCGATCACCCGCGCCGTGACCTCGTCGGTGTCCAGGTCGACGAAGGTCAGCTCGGCCAGCCACCGGCCCAGGTCGGCGGCCAGCCGCTCGCCCTGCGCCGTGACGTCCACCGGCGCAGGATAACGCCTCAGCAGCGGGTGGCCGCCGTCGCGGCGAGGTGCCGGGTCAGCCAGGCGGTGGTGGCCGTACGCGCCGTCTCGGCGTTGTCGAGGGTGAGAAAGTCGTGCCCCTCGCCGGTGAGCACGAGGTGCCCGTGCGGTACGTCCCGGGCGGCGAGCGCGCGCGCCACCTGTGCCGACTCACCGGCCGGCACATTCGTGTCGTTCGCGCCGTGGATGAGCAGCACCGGCACGTCGAGTCGGTCGATGTGGGTCATCGGCGACAGGTCGCGCAGCAGCTCGGCGTCGCGCACCGGATCGCCGTACTTGCTGACGGCGGCGGCGGCGATCCACGGCTCGGTGCCGGCGTAGAAGGTGTGGAAGTCGGAGATGCCGCACTCGGCCACCCCGGCGGCGAACAGGCCGGGGAAGTTCACCAGCACCGCGAGCACCAGGTAGCCGCCGTAGGAGCGGCCCAGGCAGCCGAGCTGGCCGGGACGAGCGACGCCGCTGTCGAGCAGGTGCTCGGCGCACGCCGCCACGTCGGCGATCGCCCCGTACCGGCCGGCGAGGTTGTCGGCGGCGACGAAGGAACGGCCGAACCCGGACGACCCGCGGACGTTCGGCGCGAACACCGCGACGCCCTGCGCGACGAGGGCCTGGAACAGCGGGTTGTAGCCGGGACGCTCCTGCGCCTCGGGACCGCCGTGCAGGCTGATCGCGGTCGGCCAGGGGCCCGGACCGGCCGGCCGGTAGAGCCAGCCGGACAACGGCAACCCGTCGCGGGCACGCAGGTCGACCAGCTGCGGGGCGACACCGCTGCCGCCGGTACGCGCGGCGCCGGTGTCCGGCCGCAGCGTGCGCGGCGCCCCGGTCGACGGGTCGACCAGCCACACCTCGCGGGGCTGCACCGGCCCCTGGGCGGTGAGGCAGAGCAGGTCACCGTCGGCGGCGAAGACGGCGTCGTCGAGCACCTCCCCCGGGGCGGCCACCACCCGTTGCACCCCGCCGGCGAGGTCGAGCAGGCTCAGCTCGCTGCGCCCGCCGTAGGTGTTCCACAGCAGCGCGGCACGCCCCCGGTCGGCGGTGAGCGCCACCTGCTCCAGCTCGGCGTCCGGCCGCGCCGCGAGCCGGGTCGGTGGCTGTTCCGGTCGGGTCAGGTCGACCCGCACCAGCGCGGCCAGCTCCGAGAACGCGTCGGTACGCGCCAGCACGCTCGTCCCGTCGGGGCCGAACCAGCCCTGGTCGGTGCTGCCCCGCCCGGTGTCCGGGAACAGCCGCCGTCGTACGCCGGTCGCCACGTCGAGCAGCTCCAGCCAGCGGGCGTTGCGCGGGCCGCGACGCAGCAGCGCGGTGCGGACGTCCGGAGTGACGTCCAGGAGGGTGAGCAGGTCGTCCTCGGCGAGCACCCGCCGCTGCCCGGTGCCCGCGTCGACCAGCACGGCGGCACCCCGCTCGGCGGTCTCGGTGACCACCATCAGCGCGCCGCCGGGCAGCCAACCGGCCAGGGCCGCGCTGCGGCGGCCGAACCCGGCGACCTGGTGGCGGCGCGTGCCGTCCGGGCGCAGCACCCACAGCTCGGTGCGCGGCGCGCCACCGGGCGCGACGACGCAGGCCAGCCACTGCCCGTCCGGGGACCAGCTCACCGCCAGAACCGGTTCGTCACCCACCGTCAGTGCGACGGGCGCACCGGCGTCGACCTCGCCGACCCAGACGCCGGGTGTGCCAGCCCGGTCGGAGAGGAAAGCCACCCGGCGGCCGTCGGGGGACGGCGCGGGGGCGAAGTCCTCGCTGATGGGCACCGGCGTTGACAGCGGCCGGTGGCTCGCGGGTCGGGCCCGGCGGGTGGTGCGCGGCGCCTCGGTCCCTACGCTCATCTAAACCCCGATCCGCTGCAACCAGAGCTCCAGCAGCCCGAGCTGCCAGAGCGCGTTGGAGCCCAACGTGGTCCGCCGGGCGTTCGGCGCGTCCAGCAACTCCTCCAGGTAGTCCTTGCGGAACAGGCCCCGCTCGCGCGCCGGCCGGGCGGTCAGCGCCTCCCGCACGTCGTCGAGCAGCGGGCCGGAGAGGTGCCTGATGGCGGGCACCGGGAAGTAACCCTTCGGACGGTCGATCACCTCGTCCGGGACGATGCCCCGGCTCGCCGCCTTCAGCACACCCTTGCCGCCCTGCGCCAGCTTCATCGCGGGTGGGCAGGCGGCGGCCAGCTCGACCACCTCGTGGTCGAGGAACGGCACCCGGGCCTCCAGCCCCCAGGCCATCGTCATGTTGTCGACCCGCTTGACCGGGTCGTCCACCAGCATCACCAGGCTGTCCAGGCGCAGCGCCGCGTCCAGCGCGGTGTCCGCGCCGGGCGCGCCGAAGTGCGCGGCGACGAACTCCAGGCTCGCGTCGTGGTCGAGCATCCACTCGGGCGCCAGGTGCCCGCCGAGCGCGTCGTGGCGACGATCGAAGAACACCCGGGCGTACGCCTCGACGGCGTCCGCGCGGGCCACGTTGGCCAACGGCGGGTACCAGTCGTAGCCGGCCAGGATCTCGTCGGCGCCCTGCCCGGACTGCACCACAGTGATGCGCTGCGAGACCTCCTCGGAGAGCAGGTGGAACGCGACGCAGTCGTGGCTGACCATCGGCTCGCTCATGGCCGCGATGGCCTGGTGCACGGCCGGGACGAACCGCTCCGCGCCGATGCGGATCTGCTGGTGGTCGGTGTCGAAGTGGCGGGCCATCAGGTCGGAGTAGTGGAACTCGTCGCCGCTCTCCCCCGCCGCCGCCTCGAAGCCGATGCTGAAGGTGGCCAGACCGGTCTGACCCTGCTCGGCGAGCAGGGCGACAATCAGGCTGGAGTCCAGACCGCCGGAGAGCAGCACGCCGACCGGCACGTCGGCGACCATCCGTCGGCGTACGGCGGTGCGCAACGCCGCCATGAGCCGTTCCTGCCACTCCTCGGCGGACATGGCCGGGGCGGCGGCCCGGTTGAACTCCGGCCGCCAGTACGTGGTGTCGGTGCTGCGGCCGTCCGTGGTGATCACCCGCACGGTGGCCGGTGGCAGCTTGCGGACCCCGGCGAGGATCGTGCGCGGCGGTGGCACCACGGAGTGGAAACTCATGTAGTGGTGCAGCGCCACCGGGTCCAGGTCGGTGTTCACGTCACCGGCGGCGAGCAACGCCGGCAGGGTCGAGGCGAAGCGCACCCGGCCCGGCCCCTCGGCCAGGTAGAGCGGCTTGATGCCGAGCCGATCCCGGGCCAGCACCACCGTGTGCGTGGCCAGCTCGACCAGGGCGAACGCGAACATCCCGTAGAACCGCTCGACGCAGGCCGTCCCCCACCGGTGGTACGCCTTGAGGATCACTTCCGTGTCCGAGGTGGATCGGAAGGAGTAACCGGCGGCGGTCAGCTCGTCGCGCAGCTCCCGGTAGTTGTAGATGCAGCCGTTGAAGACCATGGCCAGGCCCAGCTCGCTGTCGACCATCGGCTGGGCGCCCGCGTCGGACAGGTCGATGATGCGCAACCGGCGGTGCACCAGGGCCACCGGCCCGTGCTGCCACCGGCCCTCGCCGTCCGGGCCCCGGGAGGCCAGGGCGGGAAGCATCCGCTCGACGGCGGCCACGTCCGGTGGTGCTCCGTCGAGGCGGAACTCGCCTCCGATACCGCACATCGCACGCACCTCTCATCGGCTGGACCCGCTGGGGCCGCTGACCGGTCCAGGCTTGGCGGGCCGGGTTGCGTCCCGATGACGGGTGGGTCAAGCGTGGGTTACGCCGGCGGTTCGTCGGCTCCACCGAGCAGCCAGGTGTCCTTCGACCCGCCACCTCGCGACGAGTTGACGATCATGCTGCCGGCCGGGGCCACCCGGGTCAGCGCCACCGGCGCCACCTCGGCGGTGTCACCGAGGAACACGAACGCCCGCAGGTCGACGTGGCGGGGAGCGAGCGCCGTACCGTCGAAGACCGGGTGGGTGGTCAGCGCGATCATCTCCTGGGCGATCCACCGGTGCGGGGCCGCGAGGATCTGCTCCCGGACGGCGTCCAACTCCTCCGCCTCGGCCCGAGGGCCGATCACCACCCGGTCACCGCCGTACCCGTCGACCGGCTTGAGCACCAGCTCGTCGAGCCGGCCCAGCACCTCGGCCCGCTGCTCGGGCAACCCACACAGGTACGTCGGCACATCCCCCAGCAGCGGCTTCTCGCCCAGGTAGTACTCGATCAGCCGGGGCACGTACGCGTACAGCGCCTTGTCGTCGGCGACACCGTTGCCCAGTGCGTTGGCCAGCGTGAGCCGCCCGGCGTGCACCGCGGCGAGCAGCGGCCATCCCAACGGCACCCCGTCCGCGCCCGGCGCGTGCAGCAGCGCCTCCTCGTCCATCCGCAGGTAGATCACGTCCACCTCGCGGCGGCAGCCCTCCCGGACCAGCCGGACCCGGCCCTCCTCCACCAGCAGGTCGCTGGTCTCGGTCAGCGGCACCCCCATCTCGTCGGCGAGCAGCCGGTGCTCGAACCACGCCGGATCACCCCTGCCGCTGCTGAGCACCACCACGGCGGGGTCGTCGGCCGCGGCCGGCGCGGCGGCGAGCAGCGCCCGGTACAGCATCGCCGGCGTCTCGTCGGCCGGCAGCAGATCCTGCGGCACCGGCAGCTCCGGCAGCACCGCCCGGGTGAGCCGGCGGTTCTGCACCGCGTAGCCGATCCCGGAGGGCACCCGAAGGTTGTCCTCCAGCACGTACCAGCCACCGTCCGGGTCCCGGACGAGGTCGGTGCCGGACACCTGGGCGCGGGTGCCCCGCCGGCCCATCAGCGCCCCGGTCGGGCGCAGCCCGGGTGAGGACTCCACCACCCACGCCGGCACCACGCCGTCGGCCACCACGGCCCGGTCGGCGTAGACGTCGCGCAGGAACGCGTCGAGGGCGCGGGCGCGTTGCACCAGGCCGGTCCGCAGGGTCCGCCAGTCGGCGGCGGGCACCACCCGGGGCACCAGGTCCACCGGGAAGAGTCGGGTGCTCGCCTCGCCGGCCACGCTGAACGTCACCCCCCGGGCCCGCTGCTCCTCGTCCCGGTCGTGCTCGCGTTGCCGGAGGACGCCGGCGCCGAGCTGGCGCAGGGCCGCGAGCATCGGGGCGTACGCCGGTTGCGGCCCGGCCGGTCCGAAGACCTCGTCGCCGGCGTCGGCGTAGGTGGGCAGCGCCGGCGGTGTCGACAACCCCGGCAGCGGCCCCCGGACCCGGCCCCGGGTCTCGTCGAGCAGCAGGTCGACCACGTCGGCCAACCGGCCACGCCGCTGGTACGCCCGCCGCTGTCGCGCCGCGGAGCTGCCGCGTTCCAGCGCGTACCGGGTCAGCTCGCTGACCTGCTCCCAGTCCCCGGTCGCCTCCAGCTGCGGGCGCAGGTCGGTCACCAGGCGGCGGACCGTCTGGGCGGCCGGCACCGGTCGGGCCGACCGGGGCAGGTCGAGCAGGTCACCTTCCAGCCCGGAGCGGGCCGCCCGCCACACGGCGGCGCGCAGCACCGGTGGCCGTACGGCGGTGCGCTCCACCCCGGCGCGCAGGGCGGCGACCTCCCGCCGGACGAGCGCCCGGAACAGGCCGGTGAGCAGGACGATGGTCTCCACGTCGGCGTTGGCGTCGGTGATCCGCAGCTCCACGGTGGGCACATGCGCCGACGGCCGGACGTCGAAATAGATCATGGCGGGGTCGGTGATGGTCTCGGAGGAGATCAGCTCGGCGACCAGGGCCTCGTGGTCGGCGGCGCTGGTCACCTCGCCCGGGTCGCCAGCGGTGGGCCAGCGCTGCCAGACCAGCGACCGGACGCTGGCATAGCCGCTGTCCTGGCCCATCCAGTACGGCGAGCTGGTGGAGAGCGCGAGCAGCACCGGCAGCCACGGCTGGACCCGACGGGTGACCGCCACCGCCAGGTCCCGGTCGGAGACGCCGACGTGCACCTGCGCTCCGCAGATCAGCTGCTCCCGGGCGAGCAGCTGGTACTCGGCGAGCATCCGCCGGTAGCGGGAGGTGGGTGTGACGCTGGGGTCGCCGTCGGCGCGCAGCGGGACCGTACCGGCGGCCACGATGCCCAGCCCGGCCCGGTCGGCGACCTGGACGGCAGCCTGCCGCAGCCCGGTCAGCTCGGCGCGGATCTCGTCCAGGGTGCGGCAGACGGCGGTGTTGGTCTCCACCACGCTGCGGTGCAGCTCGGCGGTGAACGAGGCCGCCGGCAACCGGTCGAGCAACTCGCCGGCGCGGGGCACCAGCTCCCGGGTGTGCAGGTCGACGACGTGGAACTCCTCCTCCACACCGATCGTGGCCAGGTCAGCCGGGTCGCCGTCGTTCAGCGACAGGGCCGTGGTGGTGCGCGGCGTGGGCAGTGTCCGGCCGTTGCCGGACCGGCCCACCGGCCCGTCGTACGTGGGCGCGTTCGTGGTGTTGTCGGCCATGGTCACCCCGGTTCGCGTGTCGGTGGTGTCGACTGTCCGACGAGCGTTCCCAGGGTTGGTACCGGGGGTGTTTCCGGCGCGTTAAGGTGACGCGCCCGTTCTGTCCGGGCTGCTCAGGGCGGGTGATCAACCAGCGGGTGGGGTCGCGGACCGGCCGCGCCCGCTAGCGGGTCAGGGTCTGCGGCCGGTACTCGATGGTCGTGGCGACCCGGTTGGCGGTGGCGGCGCCGAGTTCGCGTTCGGTGAGCCACAGGCCCAGATCGAGCCCGGCCGAGAGCGCGCCGGCGGTGACCCGGTCGCCGTCGTCGACCACCCGCTCGTCGAGAACGGTGACGTCATGCGCGCGCAACTCGTCGTACGCGTTGCGGTTGGTGGTCGCCCGTCGGCCACTCAGCAGACCGGCGGTTGCGAGTAGCAGCGCACCGGTGCACACCGACGCCATCCAACGTGCCGATGGCGCCAGCGCGGCCAGCCTGCCCGGGAGCACGCCGCGTTGCGCCTGGGCCCAGGCACCCTCGGTGGCCCGGTTCAACCACCCTCCACCGGGGACGATCACGCCGTCGGCCTGACCCAGCACCTCGGGGGCCTGGAGTTGGACACCCCGCATGCTGGTGACCATCCCCGGCCGTTCGACGGCGACCAGCCGCACGTCGAACCCGGCCATCGACAGCACCTCGAACGGCCCGAAGACGTCCAGTTCGTCGAAGCCGTCGAACACCACGATCTCGATTCGCATACCGCCCAGGATCGCCCGCCGACCGGACGGCGGCGAGTGGCATCCTTGCCATCATGCGTAAGAGTTCCGCCACGCATCGGGTCGCCGTCCTCGCCCTACCCAGGGTCGTCGCCTTCGACCTGACCATCGCGACGCAGGTCTTCGGCCACGAGGGCCACGGCCGGTACGCGACGACGGTGTGCGCACTCGACGGTGGTCCGGTCTCCACCACCACCGCCGGCCTGGAGCTGACCGTCGCCGCGACCCTTGACGCCCTCGACGACGCCGACACGGTGATCGTGCCCGGATTCCGCCGCGGCCCGGCACCGACGCGCGCCCTCCAAGCGCTGCGGCTGGCCCACCGTCGAGGCGCCCGCATCGCGTCGATCTGCACCGGCGCCTTCGCGCTGGCCCAGGCCGGTCTGCTCGACGGCCGCCGCGCGACCACCCACTGGGCGCACGCCGACGCGCTCGCGAATGAGCACCCCCGGGTGCTGGTGGACGCGAATGCGCTCTACATCGACGAGGGTGAGGTGCTCACCAGCGCTGGACTCGCCGCCGGCCTCGATCTGTGCCTCTACCTGGTCGGCCGCGACCACGGGCAGGATGTCGCCATCCAGCGGGCCCGTCACATGGTCACACCACTGCACCGAGCCGGCGGCCAGGCCCAGTTCATCCCGGTCGGCGTCGGAGGTGAGGGCGACGAGTTGGCCGCGGTCACCGCTTGGGCGAGCAGCAACCTGCATCGTCCGATCACCGTCGCGGACCTTGCCCGGCAGGGTGTGATGTCCAGCCGTACGCTGCACCGCAGCTTTCAGAACCGGTTCCGGATGAGCCCACGAGCCTGGCTGATCCAGCAACGGCTGCGCGCCGCCTGCGCCCTGCTCGAAAACGGCGGAATCACCGTCGACGAGGTCGCACGGCGGACCGGCCTGGGCACGGCGACCAACCTGCGTGCGCATTTCCAGCGGGCCTTCGCCACCACCCCCACCGCGTACCGGCGGGCCTTCACCCCCTGACCCCTCCGACGGTGGCCTCGGCGGGATTGATCCACCCTCTGGTCAGCGGGCTCTGGCGAGATCTCAGAGGGTCCTGGCGAGGTCGACGAGCTGGTCCAGCGCCGCGCCCCAGCCCTCGTGGAAGCCCATCTCCTCGTGCGACTTCTTCGCCGACGCGTCGGCGTGGATCGCGATGGCGGTGTACTTCGTGCCGGCGCCGTCCGGCTCGATCCGGATCACCGCGGTGAACGGGAAGCCGTCCTCGGTGACGAGCGGGCGGAACCCGGCGCCCATCGCGGAGGTGAAGACCAGCGTCGAGCCCTCGTCGGCCACCAGGATGCAGCCGCTGCTCGGGAACTCCTGACCCTCGGGCGAGCGCATGGTGGTGTCGAACCGGCCGCCGGGCCGCAGGTCGATCTCGCAGGCGACGGTCGACCAGGGTTTCGGGCTGAACCACCGCATCAGCAGCTCGGGCGTTGTCCAGGCTCGCCAGACCAGTTCGGGGGCCACGTCGACGCGGCGTTCCAGGACGAGGTCGAGTTCGGGGTTGACGGTGTAGGCGGTCATCGCTGTTGCTCCTTCAGGTCGTAGAGAACCGAGTCGAGTTGGTCGAGGCGTCGGCTCCACCGTGCGCGTTGCGCGGCGAGCCAGGTGTCGAGGCGTTCGAGCGACTGGGGTGCGAGCCGGTAGGTGCGCACCCGGCCCCGCTTCTCCGATGTCACCAGGCCGGAGCGCTCAAGGACGTGCAGGTGCTGGGTGAACGACGGCAGCGCCATGTCGAACGGACGAGCCAGCTCACTGGTCGTGGCCGGCCCCCGCGCGAGGCGCTCCACGACCTGGCGGCGGGTGGGGTCGGACAGCGCGTGGAGCACGCCGTCGAGCGCGTCGCCCCCCACATGCTTAGCCATGTGCCTAACTGTGCCACCGGGCAAACACTTAGGTCAAGTCCTAAGTGTTTGCCCGGCGTTCGGGTCGGGGTCGCTGTCGTCACCTGCCCGGGAACATCCGTGCCCGGCTCGGCGTGTGCGGGTCTGCCCGTCCGGTCGTAGCGTGGGGCGCATGCGAACCACCACGCTGGGCAGCACCGGTCCCGAGGTCGGCGTCATCGGCCTCGGCTGCATGGGCATGAGCCACGGCTACGACATCACCGGCCCCCGCGACGACGACACCTCGATCTCGGTCATCCACCAGGCACTGGACCTGGGCGCGACGCTGATCGACACGTCGGACGTGTACGGGCCGTACACCAACGAGGAACTGGTCGGGCGGGCGCTGGCCGGCGGTCACCGGGAGCGGGCCGTGCTGGCGACGAAGGTCGGCCTGGTGGCCACCTCCCCCACCGGCGGCCCCGGCAACTCGCCGAAAATCGGCAACAACGGCCGCCCGGAACACATCCGCGCGGCGATCGACGAGAGCCTGCGCCGGCTCGGCACCGACCACGTCGACCTCTACCAGCTGCACCGGGTCGACCCGGAGGTCCCGATCGAGGAGTCCTGGGGCGCGATGGCCGAGGTCGTGGCGGCGGGCAAGGCCCGGCAGATCGGGCTGTCCGAGGTGACGGTCACGCAGATCGTGCGGGCCCAGGCGGTGCACCCGGTGGCATCGGTGCAGTCCGAGCTGTCACTGTGGACGCGCGACCCGTTGACCGAGGTGCTGCCGTACTGCGCCGAGCAGGGCATCGCCTTCCTGCCGTTCTCCCCGCTCGGTCGCGGTTTCCTCGCCGGCCGGTTCACCTCGTTCGACGACCTGCCCGCCGACGACTTCCGGCGCGGCCTGCCGCGCTTCCAGCAGGACGCGCTACGCGCCAACCTGGCCATCGTCGCCCGGGTCCGGGAGATCGCCGACCGGGCGGGCGTCAGCCCCGCGCAGGTCGCCCTCGCCTGGGTGGTCGCCCAGGGCGACCAGGTGATCCCGATCCCTGGCACCAAGACCCCGAAGTACCTGGTGGACAACTGCGCGGCCGCTGACGTGCGACTCAGCGCCGAGGACCTGGCCGACTTGGACGCGCTGCCGGCGCCCGAGGGTGGCCGCTACTGAGCGTCCGGCGGC
>NZ_JBEXHP010000045.1:8207-45874 GCF_040607895.1 Micromonospora sp. NPDC005220 | reverse complement strand
TCCCGGTCCCGGACCCCGCCCCCCCGCCCCCCCCCGGGGGTCTAGCCACCCCCCGGGGGGGGTCGCCGCTCCCGCCCCCCGACCCGGCGTGGCGACCGCCGAGGCACGGGTCGGTCCGGGTGACTACCGTGTAGGGCGGACACGTCGGAGGGACGGCAATGGCACGAGCGCAGAGCACGGACGTCGAACGGTCGCTCGGACGGCGGATGCGGGGCGCGGCCGGCCTGGCCGCGCTGGCCGGCCTGGCCTGGGTGGCCCGGGATGTACCGGCGGCGCTGGGTGGCCGACTGACCGGGGCACGGGCCGAACGGGCGGCCCGCTCGCCCCAGTTCCGCGAGGGCACCTTCCACAACCGTGCGGGCACCCGCACCATGATCGCCGAGCCGGGGCGCAACCTGGTCCGCGAGCTGATCTTCGGCAAGCAGAAGCGGCGTCCCACCGCGCCCGTGCCGCTGCTGCGTCCCAGCGCCGGCACGCCGGACGCCGCCGACAGCGCCGATGAGCTCAACATCGTCTGGTACGGCCACGCCTCGACGCTGATCGAGATCGAGGGCCGGCGGGTGCTGCTCGACCCGGTGTGGAGCGACAGGTGCTCGCCCTCGGATCTGGTCGGCCCGCGCCGGCTGCACGAGCCACCGGTGGGCATCGACGAGCTGCCTCCGCTGGACGCCATCCTGATCTCGCACGACCACTACGACCACCTCGACATGGCCACCGTGCGGGCGCTGCTCGCCGGGCAGTCCGCGCCGTTCCTGGTGCCGCTCGGTGTCGGCGCGCACCTGGACCGCTGGGGCGTACCCGCGGAGCGGATCATCGAGCTGGACTGGTCCGAGTCGCACCAGGTCGCCGGCTTGGAGATCACCGCCACCGCCGCCCAACACTTCTCCGGGCGCGGGCTGCGCCGCGACGGCACGCTCTGGAGCTCGTGGGTGGTGGCCGGCGCGCGCCGCAAGGTCTTCTACACCGGCGACTCCGGCTACTTCGACGGGTACGCCGAGATCGGCGCCGAGCACGGGCCGTTCGACGTCACGCTGATGCAGATCGGCGCGTACGACCGGGCCTGGCCGACGATCCACATGTTCCCGGAGGAGGCGGTGAGCGCCCACCTCGACCTGCGCGGCGGGCTGTTCGTGCCGGTGCACTGGGCGACCTTCAATCTGGCGCTGCACGACTGGTCCGAGCCGGTCGACCGGTTGTGGGCCGAGGCGAAGGCCCGCGACGTGCGACTCGCCGTGCCCCGACCGGGCGAGCGGGTGGTGGTCGACGAGCCGCCCGCCGTCGACGGCTGGTGGCAGGCCATCGCCTGAGCGGTGCCATCGCCTGAGCGGTGGGCGTCAGAGCACGAACGCGTCGGTCCAGAGCGCGCCGGATCGGCCGGAGAGCGCGTCCAGCATGGCCACCGCCTGACCGTCGGTGAGCTGCGCGACGAAGTCCACGATGGCCCGGCCCCGGGCGCGACCGATCCGGTCCGGGGTACGCGGGTGCAGCTCCGCCTCGGCCAACTCGACCAGGTCGTGCAGCCGGCGGGGCAGCCGGGACTCCTCCTGCGGGTCGAGCAGCCACTCCCAGAGCGCCTCGACCAGGGTGCCCAGCAGCCGGGCCTGGCCGCGCTGGTGCAGGGCGAGATCCGGGCGGGCCAGCACGAACCGGTGGTGGACGAACTTGAGCACCTGCACCTCGTGCCACTGCGCGCAGCCCAGCAGCACGTACCCGGAGCGCACCGACGGCTGGTCGGTGACCGTGATCGCCTCGACGAAGCGGGTGGACCAGCGGGCGGAGAACCGCGCCACGTACTGCTCGGCCTCGATCGAGCCGTCGAACGGCATCGCCAGCAGTCCGTCCACCAACTCCTCACGGACGTGCTCCACGGCGGCGGCGAACGCGTCGTCGTCGGCGATCCAGGCGTCCTTGCGGTGCAGTTGCCGGCGGAGCCGCTCGATCGCCGCCCCGGGTCGCCGGGCCGCGATGGCCAGCGCCGCGTCGGTGATCGCCCGGAGTTGCCCGCTCTCGCGCTGCCAGGCCATCAACTCCGCGGAGACCGAACCCTGCTGGAGCACACCGACGCGGTAGAAGTCCTCCACGTCGTGGATGGCGTACGCGATGTCGTCGGCGGTGTCCATCACGGACGCCTCCACGGTCTGCTGCCAGTCCGGGACGCGGCCGGCGAACGGCTCCCGGGCCTGCCGCAGGTCGTCCAGCTCGGTCCGGTACGCGCCGAACTTCGACGAGCCGCTGTCCGGGTCGTCCGGCGGCGGGGTGGCGCCACGCGGCGGGGGATCCATCGTGCGGGGGTGCGGGTCGGGGTAGTCCAGCCGTGTCCACGGGTACTTCAGCATCGCCGCGCGGACCGCGGCGGTCAGGTCCAACCCGGTGGTGGCCGCGCCCCGGATCTCGGTGCTGGTGACGATCCGGTACGACTGGGCGTTGCCCTCGAAACCGTCGGCGAGGCCGAGACGCTGGCGGGCCAGCCGGTCCAGCACCCGCTCCCCCAGGTGCCCGAACGGCGGGTGGCCGAGGTCGTGCGCGAGCGCGGCGGCCTCCACCACATCGGGGTCGCAGCCACCGAGCTTGTCCAGCAGGTCACGCGACCGCTCGTCGGCGGTCAACCGCTCGGCGACCGCCCGAGCCACCTGGGCGACCTTCAGGCTGTGGGTGAGCCGGTTGTGCACCAGCAGCCCGGAGCCAACCGGGCTGATGACCTGGGTGACACCGCCGAGGCGGGCGAAGAACGGCGAACCGACGATCCGGTCCCGGTCGGCGCGGAACGGGTTGGCCGTGAGGTCGCCGAGGGCCCGGGCGCTGCCGCCGAAAAGCCGCCGGGCGCGCGGCTCCGCAGCAGATTCCATGATCGCCACGCTAGCGCAGGCCCGACGGGACGTCCGCCGGTCACCCCCGGTCGGGCGCGGCCGACCAGCCCCTGGCCAGAAGCGGACGGTCAGCTCTGGCCGGACGCGGCCGATCACGCCCCGTCGATCAGCCCCGGCCGGGCGCGGCGACAGCGCACCGGCCCGCCGGGCAGAATGCAGGCGGTACCCACTCCCGAAGGCGGATCGAGATCGTGACCCAGTCTGTTCATCAGCGGATCGCCGACGAGCTCGGCGTGGCCGAGCGTCAGGTGCGGGCGGCCGTGGAGCTGCTCGACGGCGGCGCCACCGTGCCGTTCATCGCCCGCTACCGCAAGGAGGCCACCGGCCTGCTCGACGACACCCAGCTGCGCACCCTGGAGGAGCGGCTGCGCTACCTGCGCGAGCTGGACGAGCGGCGGGCCGCGGTGCTGGAGTCGATCCGTGGCCAGGGCAAGTTGGACGAGGCCCTGGAAGCCCAGATCATGGCCGCCGACTCGAAGTCCCGGCTGGAGGACATCTACCTCCCGTACAAGCCGAAGCGACGGACCCGGGCGCAGATCGCCCGCGAGGCCGGGTTGGCGCCGTTGGCCGAGACGCTGCTGGCCGACCCGAGTCAGGACCCACGCGCCACCGCCGCCGGGTTCGTCGATGAGGAGAAGGGCGTCGCCGACGCCGCCGCCGCGCTGGAGGGCGCGCGGGCGATCCTCATCGAGACCTTCGCCGAGGACGCCGACCTGATCGGCACGCTGCGCGAGCAGATGTGGTCGCGGGGCCGGCTGGTTTCCCGGGTACGCGAGGGTCAGGAGGCGGCCGGCGCCAAGTTCGCCGACTACTTCGACTTCTCCGAGCCGTACCCGAAGCTGCCCTCGCACCGGATCCTGGCGATGTTCCGGGGCGAGAAGGAGGGCGTGCTCGACCTGACCATGGAGCCGGAGGAGGCGGGCGAGGCGGACGCCGTACCGACCGGCCCGACCCGGTACGAGGCGGCCATCGCCGGCCGGTTCGGGGTGTCCGGCGCGGGCCGACCGGCCGACCGCTGGCTGACCGACACGGTCCGCTGGGCCTGGCGTACCCGGATCCTCATCCACCTCGGCGCGGACCTGCGGATGCGGCTGTGGCAGGCGGCCGAGGAGGAGGCCGTACGGGTCTTCGCCACCAACCTGCGCGACCTGCTGCTCGCCGCGCCGGCCGGCACCCGACCCACCATGGGCCTCGACCCGGGCCTGCGCACCGGTGTCAAGGTGGCAGTGGTGGATGCCACCGGCAAGGTGGTCGCCACCGACACCATCTACCCGCACGAGCCGCGCCGGCAGTGGGACGCGTCGATCGAGACCCTCGCACGGCTGGCCGGGGCGCACGGGGTGGAGCTGATCGCGATCGGCAACGGCACCGCCTCCCGGGAGACCGACAAGCTCGCCGGGGAGCTGATCGCCCGCCACCCGCAGCTCAACCTGACCAAGGTGATGGTCTCCGAGGCCGGCGCGTCGGTCTACTCCGCCTCCGCGTACGCCTCGCAGGAGCTGCCCGGGATGGACGTGTCGCTGCGCGGCGCGGTCTCCATCGCCCGCCGCCTCCAGGACCCGCTCGCCGAGCTGGTGAAGATCGACCCGCGCTCGATCGGCGTCGGCCAGTACCAGCACGACCTGTCCGAGGTGAAGCTGTCCCGGTCGCTGGACGCCGTGGTGGAGGACTGCGTGAACGCGGTCGGGGTGGACGTGAACACCGCGTCCGCGCCGCTGCTGACCCGGGTCTCCGGGATCGGCGCGGGCCTGGCCGAGAACATCGTGCTGCACCGGGACGCCAACGGGCCGTTCCGGTCGCGCAGCGAGTTGAAGAAGGTGGCCCGGCTCGGGCCGAAGGCGTTCGAGCAGTGCGCCGGCTTCCTGCGCATCCCGGACGGCGACGACCCGCTGGACTCCTCCAGCGTGCACCCCGAGGCGTACCCGGTGGTGCGCCGGATCCTCTCCACCACCGGGCAGGACCTGCGCTCGGTGATCGGCAAGAGCGCGATCCTGCGCGGGCTGCGGGCCACCGACTTCGTCGACGACCGGTTCGGCCTCCCCACCGTCACCGACATCCTCGCCGAGTTGGAGAAGCCGGGCCGGGATCCCCGTCCGGAGTTCCGCACCGCCACGTTCGTCGAGGGCGTGGAGAAGATCAGCGACCTGACTCCGGGCATGGTGCTGGAGGGCGTGGTCACCAACGTGGCCGCATTCGGCGCGTTCGTCGACGTCGGGGTGCACCAGGACGGCCTGGTGCACGTCTCGGCGATGTCCCGGACCTTCGTGAAGGACCCCCGCGAGGTGGTGAAGTCCGGCGACGTGGTCAAGGTCCGGGTGCTCGACGTGGACGTACCCCGCAAGCGGATCTCACTGACCCTGCGCCTGGACGACGAGCCCCCCGCCGGCGGTGGTGGCAGCCGGACCGGTCAGGAAGGTCGGGGCCCGGCGCAGCGCACGCCGCAGGGCGGTCGGGGCGGCGGCCAGGGCGGTCGCGAAGGCCAGGCCGGTCGCGGCGGCCAGCAGAGCGGTCGTGGCGAGCCGGGCGGTCGCGGCGGCCAAGGCGGTCGCGGCGGCGGGCAAGACAGTCGTGGCGGCCAGGGCGGTCGTGGCGGCGGGCAGGGTGGTCGCGGCGGGCAGCAGCGGCAGGGCGCACCGGCGCCGGCCAACGACGCGATGGCGGAAGCCCTGCGCCGCGCCGGACTGGCCTGACCCGCTCAGCACGTCAACCCCGCGCCGCCCCGTCGATCATGGAGTTGTGGTGGGTGACAAACCGCCCGCATAACGCCAAGCCAGGCACCACAACTCCATGATCGACAAATCCAAGGCGGGGGGACATTTGATCGCGGGCGGCTGGGTTCGGGGGGATGATCTCGCGGTGAGGATGCACGCCGATCAGGTGGACGTGAGCGTGGACGTGGTTTCCGCGCTGGTGGCCGAGCAGTTTCCGCGGTGGCGGGGCCGCCGGTCCGGTCGCCGCGATCGCCCGGCGCACCCTGCGGGCCGTACTCGACTGAACCCCGTCGCGTACCGTCGGCGTCGTGAGTGAGCCGGACGGCCGGACGTGGCGGGAGCAGCAGCAGCAGGCGGTGCGGGCGCACGCCGACGCAGACGCGCGGCGGCGGGCCGCCGAGCAGGCCGAGGCGGCGAAGCTGGTGGCCTGGTTCGTGGCCGAGGCGACCCGGCGAGGGCTGCGCACCACCCGGCTGGTCGCCCGGGGTTACGACGGGCGCAGGCGCTACCGGACCAGGCTGACCGGATGGTACGTCGACCGGGCCGAGACCCGGGCGGTGGACGTGGCCGGCCGGTTCCACCTGCTGACCGTGCCGGGCGGTCTGCGGGCCCGGCTGTTCGGCGCCGACCCGGAGCCCAGCCCGGCGCCGTTGGTGGTCGGGGCCGGTGGCCGCGACGGCGAGTCGATCCCGTTGCGGACGCTGCTCACCCGGTTACTGGACGACGGGACCAGCGAGCCAGACCCCACCACCAGACCTGCTGCACCATGAGGGTGAGCAGTCCGGCCAGGACGATCGCACTCAGGTTGATCACCAGTTGGAGTGCCGAGCCCCCCGCTTCGTCCCACACTCCGTAGGCGGCGGCCACCGCCACGTTCGCCGCGGCCGGGACCGTGGTCACCGAGATCAGCACCCCGACGAGGCTGCCCGATTTCTTCGACGTCAACGAGAGCATTCCGGCCACGCCGGCGAGTAGACCGACCACCCAGGACAGCGCGTCCGGCCGCCAGATGAAGTCGGTGAGCGGGCGTTCGGCGAGCAGCATCTCCCGACTGACCAGACCGGCGGCGGTCAGGGCCCAGGTGCTCAGCACGGTCGCCACCATGGCCGCCAGGAAGCCGACCACGAGAGCCTGCACCGAGCGGCCGATCACCCCGAGCCGGCGGCGCAGCAACGCCACGCACAGCGCGGCGAGGGGGCCGAACTCCGGACCGACGACCATCGCCCCGACGATGAGAATCGGCTGGTCCAGCAGCACCCCGATGCCGGCGATCATGGTGGCCACCACGATCAGTACGAGGTATGTGCCGGACAGTTCCGTCTGCTCGCCGGTCTTCGCGGCGATCTCGTCCCAGACCACCGCGTCCGCGCCACTGCCCGGTGCCCGGTCCGCCGCCCGGTCGGCCGCCGCGGAGATGGTCAGCTCGATGTCCTCGGCCGCGATGCCGCCGCTGGAGTCCACGCCGATCCGCCGCAACTCCCGCAGCACCCGGTCGGCGCTCTCCCGCACCACGTCGCAGAGGATGAGATCACCCTGCGGTTGCCGGGCGGCACCCGGCAGCACGGCGAGGTGAGTCACCCCCGCCTCTGCGGAGAGCAGGTCGACGACCTCAGTCGATCTGTTCTCCGGGGTGATCACCCTCAGGTGCAGCACGCGCCATCCCCTCGCCGGTCCGGCCGGTGCTTCCCTCGCCCGACCGGCCGTCGCGACTCTACAGCTCGCCCCGTCGTGACCGGGAGCTGCACAAGGCCGAGGTCACAACGTGCGCCTCGGCCTTGTCGGAGACTGCTGCACCGGGGTCAGCGCCGTGGGTGGCTCTCCATCGCCTCGCACAGTGCCCGCTCGACCCGTTCGGCACCGGCGGCAAGGGAGAAGACCCGGTCGTAGTGCGCCCGACCGGCCTGACCGAGCAGCTCAAGCTTCTCCCGGCCCAGGTCGCGGAGTTCCCGCAGGGCATCGGCGATCGAGTCGGGGTCACCCGGTCGCGCGGTGATGCCCGCCCCGCTGTCCCGTGCGACGGCGGCGGCGTCCCCCTCCGCGGCGACCAGCAGGGCCCGCCCGGCGGCGAGGGTGGCCTGCACCTTGCTCGGCATGGTGTACGCCGACATGCCGCCGGGTCGCAGGCTCACGTAGTGCGCGTCGCCGGTGGCCATCAGCGCGGGCATCCGCTCCCGGGGCACCCGCCCGAGGAAACGCACGTGTGTCGCGTTCGCCTCCTCGGCCCTGCGTCGTAGTCGCTCCTCGGTGGTGCCGGAACCGGCGATCAGGCAGACCAACCGCGGGTCGCGGAACCGGACGCAGGCGTCGATCAGCGAGTCGAGCCCCTGCGCCTCGCCGAGCGTGCCGGCGTACACCAGCACCACCTGGTCGTCGCGGAGCCCTAGCTCCGCGCGGAGATCCGCGACCCCCGCACGCGGTGTCTCGTCGGCCCACACCGGAATGTGGACGAGCTTCTCCCGGGGCACGCCTCGGCTGGCGAGCAGGTCGGCGGCGCCGGGCGAGACGTACCCGATCCGGCCGGCGCTGCGGTACATCCCCCCGCACCAGCCGGCCATTCCCCGCTCGATCACCCGCGACACCCGGTCGGTGCCGAGGAAACCGCTGGCAAACGCGCTGTCGGGCCACATGTCGAGGACGTGCAGCAGCACCGGCACTTGCTGCACGTACCGGGTGAACCACATGGGCAGGGCGACACTGATCGGTGAGTTCCCGACCCAGAGGGCGTCCAGGCCGCGCAACGCCGATGTGCCGGAGATCAGCGCCGAGGCGGCGAAGGAGCCGTAGTTCGCCATCCGGCGCAGCGCGGAGCGGTCATGGCTGGGGTAGAGCGCCACTCGGCGGATCCGGATCGTGCCGTCGACCTCGTCGAGGCGGCGGGTCACCCGGTAGCCGGGCGCCAACTCGCCGGTCGGATAGTTGGGGAAGCCGGTGAGAACCTGGATCTCGTGTCCGCGCCGGGCGAGGGCCCGGGCGAGCATCCCGGGCAGCGCGGCGGCACCCGGCTCCGGGTCGTACCACTGAGTGAGCAGGCCGATCCGCATCCGCCTCACCTCGCCGCTGAGCCGGCGACGGGGCGGGCGGACCGTTCACCGTCGGCCTGCCACAGGGTGGTCAGCGACTCACCGAGGTCGTACGCGGGCGCCCAGCCGAGCACCCGGTTCGCGCGTTCGATGTCGGCGCACATCCAGGGCACCGCTGCCGAGCGGCTGGCGTCCGGCGCGAAGCTGCCATCCCGGATGTCACCGGTGAAGCCGGACACCTCGGCCAGCAGTTGGACGACGTCGCGGGTCGCCACCGCCTTTCCGCTGCCCACGTTGAAGACCCGAGCCTGCCCCGGCCGGCAGCGCGCGGCGGCGAGGACCGCCGTGGCGACGTCCCGCACGTCGACGAAGTCCCGGTACGTGTCGTGCAGTCCCACGGCGATCTCCCCTGTTCCGGTGGCGACCGCCGACCTCACCATCGCGGTCACCCGAGTGAGCACGTTGCCCGGCGGCATTCCCGGCCCGACCGGGTTGAAGATCCGCAACACCACCGTGTCGAGTCGGCCGGCCCCACCCGCCAGCTCCGCCAACCGGGTGGCGGCCAGGTGGCTGAGCCCGTACTCGCTGACGGGTGTGCCCGGGTACTCCTCGTTGACGGCGAGGCCGTGCGGCACGGTGCCGTACTCGGCGGCCGAGCCGATCCGGATCAGGCGGGCCCCGGGGGCGGCGGCGGCCACCGCTTCGATCAGTTTCGCGGTCGCCACGACGTGCGCCTGCACGAAGTCGTACCCGGAGCCGACGATCCGCCCGGCCGCCGTCACCACCACGTCCGGTCGCTCCCGGGCGACCAGCGCGGTCAGGTCACGCAGCTCGATCCGGATCAGGTCACACTCCGCGCGGGTGATCGACCGGACGGTGGTGTGCGCGGCCAGGGCCGTCCGGATGTGCCGGCCGAGGAATCCGCCGGCGCCCAGCAGCAGGACCCGGTTCATCGCCGGTGGGCGGAGTCGTGTCCGGCGGGCACCTGCGCGGGCGGGTTGCCGGTGAACTCGTGCCAGGTGGCCGCGCCCGGCGCGGAGATGCCCTGGCGGTTGAGCACCACCCAGATCGTGGCCAGGACGATTCGCAGGTCCAGCAGGAAGGACCGGCGGTCGACGTACTCGACGTCGTAGGCGAACTTCGCGCCCCAGTCCAGCGCGTTGCGGCCGCGCACCTGGGCCAGCCCGGTGATGCCCGGCCGCACCTCGTGCCGGCGGGCCTGTTCCGGGTTGTAGAGGCTGAGGTAGCGGACGAGGTGCGGGCGGGGACCGACCACGCTCATCTCGCCCCGCAGCACGTTCCAGAACTCCGGCAGCTCGTCGAGGCTGCTGGCCCGCAACCAGCGGCCCACCCGGGTCAGCCGGTCCGCGTCACTGACCAGCCCCCGGTCCGGGTCGGGGTGGCGCATGGTCCGGAACTTGACCACGTCGAACAGTTCACCGTGCAGCCCGGGGCGGGTGTGCCGGAACAGCACCGGACGCCCGTGCGTCACCAGCACGACCAGGGCCACCAGGGCCAGCACGGGCGCGCCGAGGATGAGGACGAGAAGAGCGGCGAGCACGTCGAGGAGCCGCTTCCAGCGATCGTAGGGCCGCCGACTCGTCGTGCCGTCCCGAGGTGTTCCCCGACCGGTCACCGGGCCGGAAGCACCGGCGCGCGTCTGCGTCGCGTGGGAAGCAACTTTTGGCATGGAGTACGCATACCATCTTTTCCAAGCACCAACTCCGACTTTCACAGTAAGGGGTTTCGACGCGTCGACAATGGAAGCCGAACGGCCACTTCGGCAACGCCGAAGTGGCCGTTCGCGTGTGTGTCGACAGGGCGTCCAGCGAACAGCGAACGCGACTCGAATTCCTCTTATCCGAAGAGGTCACTACGACCCTTATGCAAGCGTATGGTCGCGTTCGATGAGAATCCGATTCCCGAGGATGGCCCGTCGGGAAAACAGGCAGGAGAAGATGTGGTTTCCTCGCTTTCGGACCGGCGATTCCTAATCACCGGTGGCACCGGATCATTCGGCCAGACGATGGTCTCCCGACTGCTCGACGCCGGGGCCGCCGAGGTGCGCGTACTCAGCCGTGACGAGTCGAAACAGGACGCGATGCGGCACCGCCTCGGTGACGACCGGGTCCGCTACTACGTCGGTGACGTCCGGGACTACGACAGTGTGCTCAAGGCGGCGCGTGGAATGGAGTTCGTCTTTCACGCCGCAGCTCTCAAGCAGGTCCCCTCGTGCGAGTTCTTCCCGCTGGAGGCCGTCCGCACCAATGTGCTCGGCAGCGCGAACGTGGTGGACGTCTGCGAGCGCGTCGGCGTCGAGGCGCTGGTGCTGCTGAGCACCGACAAGGCCGTCTATCCGGTCAACGCGATGGGCATGACCAAGGCCCTCATGGAGAAGGTCGCCCAGGCCCACTCCCGCAACAATCCCGAAGCCCGTACCCGGGTCTGCTGCGTGCGCTACGGCAACGTCATGTACTCGCGCGGATCGGTGATCCCGCTGTTCATCGATCAGATCCTGCGGGGCGGCCTGCCGACGGTCACCGAGCCGTCGATGACCCGGTTCCTGATGTCCCTGCCGCAGTCGGTCGACCTGGTGGAGCACGCCTTCCGGTACGGCCAGCCGGGTGACGTCTTCATCCGCAAGGCCGACGCCTGCACCATCGGTGATCTGGCCACCGCGCTGTGCAACCTGTTCCGGGTCCCGGCGAAGTTCAACGTGCTCGGCATCCGGCACGGGGAGAAGCTGTACGAGACCCTGGCCAGCCGCGAGGAGCTCGCCCACGTCGAGGATCTCGGCGAGTTCCTCCGGGTGCCGGTGGACAGCCGCGACCTCAACTACTCCCTCTACTTCGAGGAGGGCGACGTCGAGAGCGGCAACATGGCCGACTTCCACTCGCACAACGCCCGACGGCTGTCCGTACCGGAGATCGAGTCGCTGCTGCTGACGCTGCCCGAGGTGCGGGCGCAGGTGGAGGCCGCGGCGGCGGCGGTCGTAACGGCATGAGCACCGGTACCGCCGGCCGGCGACCGGAGCTGGTCCCCCGCCGACGCAGCGGCCCCGGCGAGGAGGAGCCCCGCCCGGCGCGACGGGTCCTCGTCGTCGGCGTCACCGGCATGCTCGGCCACGCGGTGATCCGCGAGCTCAGCGACGACCCGGATCTCGACGTGTACGGCGTGGCCCGGAGCATCGAGGACCGCGCCGGGTGGTACCCGCAGCGCCTGCTGGACCGGATCACGCCGGCCGTCGACGCGACCCGGTTCGGCGAGCTCCGGCAGCTCATCGACGACCTGCGGCCGGACGTCGTGATCAACTGCGTGGGTGTGATCAAGCAACGGCCGGACGTGCAGGACGCGGTGCAGACGGTCACGCTCAACGCCCTCTTTCCCCATCTGCTCGCCGACGCCTGCGGGCAACTCGGCAGCCGCCTGGTCCACGTCAGCACCGACTGCGTCTTCTCCGGCCGGCGGGGCGGCTATGTCGAGGACGACCTGCCGGACCCACCCGACCTGTACGGGCGGTCCAAGCTGCTGGGTGAGGCGAGCGGCGTCGCCGCGCTCACCCTCCGCACCTCGATCATCGGGCATGAGCTGGTCACCAACCGCTCGTTGGTGGACTGGTTCCTCTCCCAGCGGGGGCAGGTGCGTGGCTTCACCCGGGCCATCTACAGCGGCGTGACGACCGTCGAGTTCGCCCGACTGCTCCGTACGGTGATCCTGCCCCGGGCGGAGCTGACCGGGCTCTACCACGTGGCCGCCGAGCCGATCTCCAAGTACGACCTGCTCCGTCTGATCGCCGAGGTGTACGGGTGGCCCGGCGACATCGTGCCGGACGACGAGTTCGCCTGCGACCGGTCGATGAACGCGGACGCCCTCGCCCAGGCCACCGGCTATCGGCCACCGAACTGGCCGGACATGATCAGGGCTATGCACACCGCCAGGGCCCGCTGGGCTGTCGAAACGGCCCAACCGGGCCTACTGGACGCGCCTCGCTGAGGGCGGTCCCCCTGACGACCGCCGGGCATCGCCGGCGGCCGGACCTCGAAGGACATCACGTGGAAAACCGGATGGGCCAACTGGGCCTGCTCGTCGGCGCGACGTGTCTCGTGGTGGTCATCACCATCGCCGCCATCAGCGTCCCGCTGGTCGCGACCGGGTTGGTCGCGCTGGTGCTGCTGCTCGCCTTGGGCCGGCCGTTGGACGGCTGGCGGTGGATGCTGGCCCTGACCATGGGGCTCCTGGTCTGCGCCTCGTCCAATGTGCCGGCGCTGGTCGAGGCCAGCTTCTATGCCCGGTACGCGGCAGTCGCCGGCCTGGTCCTCTGGGGGCTCTGCCTGTCGGTCCGGACGCCGGCCCGCACCGATGTCTGGACCCGCGTGTTCGTCGCCGCGCTCTGGGCGATGGCCGGCCTCGCCACGGTGAGCTTCACCTGGTCGGTGGTTCCGACGGAGACCCTCCAGCGGGGCACCGCGCTACTGCTACTGGCCGCCCTGGTGCACGTCCTCATTCGGCGCCGGTGGCCTGACCGGGCGGTCATGATGGCCGACCTGCGCATGGTCTACCTGGTCCTCACCGCGTCCATCGTGGTCAGCCTCGGCATCGGGTTCGCCGACGGCACGCTCGTCGCGGCGATTTCCAGCGTCACGCGCTTCCAGGGCCTCTACAACAACCCGAACATGCTCGGCATCGTCTGTGCCTTGACGATCCCGTTGGGCTGGGCGGTCTACCGGCAGTCCCGGCGGCACGTCGCGCTGCTCGGCATGGTGCCGGCCGCCGCCAGCCTCCTGCTGTCCCAGTCGCGCACCGCGCTGATCGCGGTGCTCGTCGGCGCGCTCTGGCTGGTGCTGCGCTACGGGCTCGGCCGGATGGTCCGCCTGGCCGCGGGGGTGACCGCCCTGCTGCTGGTGGCACACCTGCTCAACCTGCTGCCCACCATCTTCGCCGCACCCTGGATGCGCCAGTTCGTCCTGCGTTTCACCGACCCCACCGACGGCGACCTGTCCAACGGGCGGGCCCAGATGTGGCAGACGACCATCGACCTGTGGTGGCAGAACCGCCCCACGCTGGGCTTCGGGTACGCGTCGCGCAACCACCTGTTCGAGCTGGCCACCGCCGACGAGTTCTTCGGCACCACCGGCGTCAGCGTGGTGCACAACAGCTACCTGCAACTGCTGCTGGAGTTGGGGCTCGCCGCCGTCGTGCCGCTGGTGCTGCTGCTGGTGGCCGCCGGGCGGGTCGTGCTGCGAACCCCGGTACGCCGGGCCGACGCGGGTCTGGTCTGGCTCGTCGTCACCGGCCTACTGATCCAGCTCACCGAGTCGGCCATGTTCGGCACGGGCCAGACCTACCCGTACGTGTTCTGGGCCGTGGTCGCCGCCGCGCTGCTGCACCTGCCGAAGAAGCGGGAACCCGCCAACCGGGACGCCGCCCGCGCCGACCGGCCCCACGCGGAGGCACGCCAGCGGCGAGCCGGCGTGTTCGACGACGGCGGGCCGCGCCGACCCGACGTCCTGCTGCGCTAGAGCCCGTCGACGGCCGCAACCGGTACGGCCGGCGACGCGCGCCCGGCCGGTGGGCGTCCGTTCAGTCGCCCCGGCCGGCCGTCACGAAGGCGCTCACCCGGTTCCGCCAGGCCCGGTGGTCGAACGACTCCCGGGCCCGCGACCGGGCGGCCCCGCTCATCGCCATCCACTCCTCGTCGCGCAGCCGCAGCGCCCGCTCGATGGCCAACCGGACATCGTCCGGGCCGTTGCCGCCGAGCACCAACCCCTCGACCCCGTCGTGCACGTAGGCGGCCAGGTCGCTGGTGTGGTTGAGCAGCACCGGGCACCCGGCGGCGAGACTCTCCGGCACCTTGGACGGGAACCCGTTGGCCGCGTACCCGCCGGTGGGGCGGACCAGCATCGAGAAGTGCGACTCCGACAGCAGGGTCAGCACGGTCTCGCGCGGAACGCGACCGAGGAACCGCACGTCGGCCGAGACCACGTCCAGCACCGCGACGTCCAGGTCCGAGTGGGCGGCGGCGGCCTCCCGGCTGACGCCGGCGATGGTGAGGCTCACCCGCCGCTGGTGCTCCGGGGCGAGCCGGCTGATCCCCCGCAGGATCACGTCGAGCATGTCCTTACGTTCGGGGGTGCCCGCGTAGAGCAGGCGCAGACCGTCGCTGATCGGGGGTGGTTGCGGCGCCCGGAACTCGTCGCAGTCCACCTGCGGCGGCACCACCAGCACGTTCAGGCCGTGACCCGTCAGGTAGTCGGCCAGCGTGGTGGAGACCGCCGTGGCCCGATCGACGAGCCGGGTGGCCAGGAACGTCGACCAGCGATGCCGGACGAAGTACGGGGTGAGCCAGCCGCGGCGGAACTGCCGTCGGTCGTGGCGCTCGCTGGCGTCCACCACCACCGGGCACCGCAGCACGAGGCGCAGGGTCGCCCAGTTGCCGAGGGTCAGCAGGGCCATCGGCAACAGCACCACGCTCACGTCACCGCGAGCCACCCCGACCCGGCGGACGGCCCGCAGCACCCGCAGCGGTCGGGCCAGCCGGGCCGCCATGCGGGTGAGGTGGTGCCGACCGTGGATCCGCATGGTGACCAGGTCGATGCCGGTAACGCCGGGCTGCCCGGCCGGGAAGGCCACCTCGCAGGGCCAGTCGTTGACGACCAGCGTGTGCGCGCCGTCGGGCGCCGCGGACCGGGCGAGTTGCAACAGGCGGTTGGACGTGGCGTCCCCGTGCGGAAAGGCGTACGCGCCCACCAGCAGCGGCCGGGGCCGGTCAGCACGCCCGGCCGACCCCGTGTCCAGCCGTGGTTGCCGGCGGATCACCGTCGTCTGATCGTTCATCTCTCTCCCTGTGTCGAGAAGGCTGGCGGCCGGGGCTGCACCGGGCGGTGCGGGCGGCCCGACGCCCATCGCCGGTAGATCGCCAGGTGGGTGGTGGCCGCCGTGTCGATGGCGAAGACGCTGCGCGTGAAGCGCTCCGCCGCCGCCGCGGGCGCGGTCTGCTCGGTGTACGACGCCGCCGCGCACACCGCGTTCGCCCACCGCCGCGGCGCGGCATCGGTGTCGACGATGAATACGCCGGGCAGGTGCTCGTCGATGAAGCGCACCCCCGGCAGGTCGGCGGCCACCGTGCCGACGCCCAACGCGACGGGCTCCAGCACACCGCCGGGCAGCCCTTCCAGGCAGGACGGGTGGACCACCACGTCGGCCTGGCTCAGCAGCCCGCCCACGTCATCGCGCGGGCCCAGCAGGTGCACCCGATCGGCGACACCGGCGGCGGCTGCCGCCACCCGCACCCGCTCGTCGTCGGCGTCGTCGCCCGGCCCGATGAGGACGGCGTGTGCCTGAACTCCCCGGGCCCGCAGCTCGGCCAGGATCGGTGGCAGCAGCCAGCGCCGCTTCTCCGGCGAACCCCGACCGACGTTGACGCAGACCAGCTCTGCCGGGTGTGCGCCGATCAACTCCCGTAGGTCGTCCTGGCTGGGTAGGCGGAGCCGGTCCAGGTCCAATCCGTTGAGGACCACCTGGCAGCGGGGGTCGTCGCGCCAGCGCGAATCGTAAGCGTAGGTGAGCGAGCTGGGTGAGACGCCGAGGATGTTGGTGGCGGAGATTCGCAGCAGCTCTCTGCAGATCCAGCGGTAGACGCGTCGGCGCAGGTTGCGGTGCTGGTTGTCGTCCCCCCGGAAGTGGGCGACGCGGCCGGGCACACCGCACAGGGCGGCGAGCGCGAGCAGCACCCCGGAGAAGTTGGCGCAGTCGACGTGCACCACGTCCGGTCGCAGCCGCCGCAACAGGCCCAGGAAGCGGGTGGCGAAGCGGGGGCCGAGCGGTATCGGGGTCACGGTGCCGCCGTGCCGGCGGACCATCCCGGCGAGCGGGCCGGGACCGACCGTGTCGCTGAGCGTCACCAGGTGCACCTGGACTCCGGCGGCGGCGAGCCGGGGCAGCAGTTCGGCGGTCCGCATCTCGGTGCCACCGAAGTTCAGCTCGCCGACGACCCGCAGCACCCGGCACTCCCCGGTCACGTCGGCTCCCCCGTGCGGACCGCCCGCCGGTAGCCCACCAGCACGGCCGGCAACATGGTGAGCACGTACGCGACGCAGGCCGCCGCCGGCAGACCGGCGAGCCCGAACTGCCGCAGCCCCCAGATCTTGAGCGCGGTCGCCAGCAGCAGGAACGTGGCCCAACCGACGAACTGCGGCCGGAGCAGCCCAATGCTGTTCTGCACCAGGATCAGCGGGGAGGTGACCGCGATCAGGAGGGACCAGCTCGCCAGCCCGATCAGGACCGTGACCGGGATTTCCGTGCTGTCGATGCCGCCCACCCAGAGGTCGATCAGCCGGTGGCCGTAACCGACCAGCCCGACCCCGACCGTCCCCACGATCAGCCCGTAGAGCAGCACCATGCGGCGCGTGTTGCGACGCACCCAGGCCACCTCGCCCCGCGCCAGAGCGGTGCCGTTGACCGGCCAGACCGTCATCCCGACCAGCCCGACGAAGATCGACAGAACGCCGAACAGCTTCCCCACGACCGCGTAGTGCGCCGCCGTGGTGGGCCCGAGGACGTTCGCGACCAGCGGGCTGTCCACGTTCAACGCGATCGCCGACATCGTGGTGAGCACGAAGAACCGCAGACCCAGCCGGAGCAGGCCGACGGCGGTGGCCCGGTGCACGAGTCTCGGGCCCGGCCGCCGCCCACGATCCTGGAACCAGAAGTAGGTGACGCAGTTGAGCAGGTTGGTCGCCGGCACGGCCAGCACCGCGCAGGCGATGACCGCCAGTGGTCTCCACCCCACGGCGATGGTGCCGAGCACCGCCGCCATGGCCGTCAGCGCCCCGGCCGACTGCCAGATGTTGCTCTGCACCACCTGGCCACGGGCGTACTGGATCCGCTGGATCAGCGAGAGCGGGATATTGACCATGAAGGCGCCGAAGCAGAGCAGGACCAGGACGGACGCCTCCGCGGCGACACCCGGGTCGCTGACATTGAACAACGCGGCCCAGGGCACCACGGGGACGACAAGCACGAGACCCACCAGCAGCGCCGCCGCGACCACCCCGAGGGTGGCGAACGCAGTGGAGACCTCCCGGGCCTGTTGCCGGGGGTCGTCAACCAGGTGACTGAGCCGGGTGAGCAACCCGTTGCCCAGCCCCAGATCGGCGAACCACGCCATCCCGGTGAGGGCGGTGACCGCCATCCACAGGCCGTACCGTTGGTCACCGAGGTATCGGAAACAGGCCGGGGTGATGACCAGGGGCGCGGCCAGGCCGATGCCCTTCGCCACCATCGCGGCGACGATGCCCACCGTGACGGTGCGATCTCGATCCTTCGACGCCGCCGGGGTCGGCGCGGCGGGCGCGACAGTGGTGCCGGCGGGCGACGCGGCGGCCGGCACCGCCGCCACCGAGGCCACCGGCTCCGGTACGGCCCGACTCGCTGCCCGGGTCACCGAGGTGCGGCGGCTACGGCACGCTCGGCGTCCAACCGACCGGCCATCCACTCGACTGTCGCGCGCAGGCCCTCCGCACGGGCGACCGGTGCGACGTCCGGGAACAGGTGCCGCAACGTGGCGTTGTCGGCCAGGGAGTGCGCGACGTCGCCGGTCCGCGGCGGCGCGTACTCGCGGGCGATGGGCCGCCCGCACAACCACTCAAGCTCGTCGAGGACCCGCAACAGGCTGGCCCGAGCCCCGAAGGCGAGGTTGACCGGGTGCGGATGGTGGACCCGGCGGCGGAGCGCGTCGAGGATGACGTCGCAGACCGTTCCCACGTAGGTGAAGTCGCGCGACTGCGTCCCGTCGCCGTGCACCACGACGGGTTCGTCACGCAGGGCGGCGTACACGAAACGGGGAATGACGGCCGCGTACGTGTGGTCGTGGCGCTGCCCCGGGCCGAACACGTTGAAGAAGCGGAAGGCCAACGTCGGCAGCCCGAACGACGCCTGATGGGCCAGGGCGTACGCCTCGGCGGCGAGCTTGCTGGCCGCGTACGGACTCATCGGACGGGTCCAGGTCAGCTCGGCCTTGGGCAGCGCCGGGTTCATGCCGTACACCGACGAGGAGGAGGCGACCAGGACATGTCCGACGCCGTGCCGGCGCGCCGCCTCCAGCACCATGAGCGTGCCCGTCGCGTTGGCGTGGTGGGAGGCCACCGGGTCGCTCAGCGAGCGGGGGACGCTCGGCAGCGCGGCCAGGTGGACCACCGCCTCGCGGCCCACCATCGCGGCGTCCAGGGCGGCCGGGTCCAGGATTGAGCCCTCGATCAGCTCGACGTCCAGACCGTCGAGGTTGGTCCGTAGCCCGACCGAGAGGTCGTCGAGAACGGTGACCTTTCCGATGGTGGGCTCGACCGTCGCGGCGCGAGCCAGGTTGGACCCGATGAAACCGGCTCCGCCGGTGATCAGAATGCGCATGAAACCCCCCGTTTACGCATGAACACCTGATTATTGACTTAAAACGGGCTACGTGCGGATGACGGCGGGAAATTCCCCCTGTCCGGGTGCTGACGGAAAAATGCTCATTCCCGCCTCGGCGGCGCACAGTAAGGGTCATCGTCATTGCGTCCGCGGCGGAGGTGCCGAAATGTCCGAGTTGATCGTCTACCGGTCCAACGCCCTGATGTCCGTCCGGTCGCGCTTCGACAGCACCCGTGACCTGGTCATGCCCGTCAACCTCGCGTACGCCGAGGCGATGGTCGGCATGTGGCACTCGGGTCTCCCCCAGGTCACTCTGGTGCCCTCGACCGCGACCGACGCCCAGGTGTGGCCGGTCATGTCCGCCGTCGGCACGAAGATCCACGACACCTCGGACGACAACTGCCCGATCAACACCGGCTGGTCGTACGTCGGCGGCAACCACGGCTACAACGTCGGCACCCAGATCGTCGTGGCCAACCACGGCAAGACGACCGTCGACGTGGGCTCGCAGTGGAGCGACGGCACCCGGATCTTCACCCTGTTGGCGATCACCAACGCGAACAGCCTGCTCTTCGGCAACCCGTACACGATCGTCAACGGCATCGCCCAGGGCGCCCGGGTCCGGCCGGCCGCGCCGCTCACCCACGTCTCGGGGGCGACCCACCGGACCACCGTGCCGATCACCAGCCTCACCCCGGACGTGCAGATCCGCCCGGCCACCCACTCCCACACGGTGACCGTCGCGCTCGACGGCCGGTCGGTGCCCGACGGCCGGTCGACCGGCCTGGAACTGGTGATCCGCGAGTCCTACGTCATCCCCACCTACCAGGGGATGATCGATACCGCCCGGGCGAACGTCGGCACCCCGATCGCCACGATCATGCCGAGGATCCCGTCCCTGTGCCGGATCTCGAACATCTACCGCTGGTCGCCCGGCGGCAGTCTGATCGTCACGCAGACGGTCGCCGCCCTGTCGCGGTTCGCCCTGAACGCGGGCGTCACCCAGTGCTCGGCGCTGACCCCGGTGGCGGGCGGCAGCCGCCGGCAGTTCGTGCCGAACGTGGGCGTGGCCGGCGGCCTGAACTGGTCCACCTGGGCGAAGATCGACAACCTCACCGCCCTCACCGACTTCACCCCGGCGACCCTCGTCAACAAGACGTGGCCGGCGACCAGCATGACCCAGTGGGTGGTCAGCGGCGGACGCATCCAGCAGTGGGGGATCGCCGTCGGACTGCTGCCGGTCGCGGACGGCGCGCCCGCGACCCGGGTCCGCTACACCACGACCAAGGGTTGGTTCATCAGCTCCAGCCTCAAGAAGAACTATCCGCAGCTGGTGTGGGGCCGCGTCATGGCCGCCGGCGAGTCGGTGACCGGCACCGCCTACCGCCGCTATCTGGCGCCGCCCGCGACCGCCACCGAGATCGTCGTCTCCGACGGCGGCCGCGACTTCGTGATGATCGAACGGGTCGACCCGGTCGCCCACGCCACGATGGCGGCGCCGCAACTGTACGGCCGGCTGCTGGTCCGGGTCGGGCCGACGAACCTCACCGTGCCGGCCCGGGTCGGCGTCAACGGCATCCCGTACAGCGTGCCGGTCTCCCCCGGGTACGGAATGTGGCGCGCGGATCCCTGACGGGACCCGGGGCCCAGACGGGACCGTTGCCGGAGGCGACCGGACCCCGGGGCAGCTACTTCCGACGCACCCGTCGCGGGGCTCAACCGGTGGGCACGCCGTAGATCCGCTTCATCGCCGCGTGCTTCTCCGAGACGGGAAGGTGCCCGATGCCCAGCGACCTGGCCTGCAACCGTTCGAGGTACTCGTCGGTGGTCCGCAGCGGTCGCGCCGGGACACCGGCCGCCACCGTGTTGTCCGGGATGTCGCGCGTGACGATCGAGCCCGCCCCGATGACGCACCGGTTTCCGATGGTGACCCCGGCCAGGATCATCGACCGCATCCCGATGTAGACGTCGTCGCCGATCGTGATCGGGGCGGTCCAGTCCAGGTCGGGGTGGTCCTTGCGCAGGATCAGGGTGCCGCCGTCGTGGGTGACGAACTGCACCTCGGAGGTGATGTAGACGTTGTCTCCGATGGTGATCAGCCACGGCTCCGAGCCGAACATCGCCCGGCTGATGCCGTAGAACCTGACCCGTCCGGTCAGGTTCACCCCCAGGGACCGCGCGAACGCCTCGGGGTCACGGGTGGCGGCCAGGTGGTCCTGGACTCGTCGGACCATCGTACGAACGCGACTGGGCACGTGCTGTCCTCGCTCATCGGGGCGGGGTGGCGGACGACGGACCCGCCCACGCGGGCCCAGCCATTGCAACGACGCAGTTCCAGCCCGAGTGACGCGGTCGCGGCGAGCCGGATCAGCCGCAGGATCGCGGCCAGCCGGGTCAGGAGCAGAACCGGCGGGCGTGCTCCAGCACGTTCAGTTCCCGGACCTGCTGACGCCAGAGCCGGTACCGCCGGCCGGCGGTCTCCTTCGCCTCGGCGCGCTCCCCGGCCGACCGGTCGGCCAGCCGGTCGAGGGTCTCGCTCAGCGCGGCCGCCGTCGCCGGCCGGACCACCGCTCCCCCGCCGGTCGCGATCAGTTCGCTGAACGGGGTCGCGTCGGAGCAGACCACCGGGCAGCCGGACGCCAGGCTCTCCAGGATGACGTGCCCGTAGTTCTCGCCGAGCGTCGGGAAGAGGAAGGCGTCGTATCGGCTGAAGGTCGCCATCACCTCGTCCGCCTTGAGCTCCCCGAGGTAGCGGACCCGAACATGATCGGGCATCGCGTCGATGAGTCGTCGGCAGCACGCCCAGTACTGCTCGTCCTCCCGCGGACCGTAGATGTCGAACTCCAGCGGGTGGCTGGCGCCGGCGACCGCCTCCAATGCCCTGACCAGGTTCTTCATGGGGGAGATCCGGCCGACGAACACCAACCGCAGCGGCCCGTCGTGGGCGACGGCCCGGGGCGCGGGCTGCTCCGGGATCGGGCACTCGTTCCCGTTCACCATGATCTGCGCCCAGGGCATGGTGGCGCGGATCTGCTCCTCCTCCAGCCCACTGCACGCCTGCCAGCGCACGTCGAGCCGTCGCAGCAGCGGGGCCCAGACCGCCAGGAAGAGCCGCTTCTTGCGGGCCTTGATGGCGAGCGCGCCGGGCGAGAGTTCGCCGCGCGGGGCCAGCATGATCGCGCGTACGCGCAGCAGGCGCAGCGCCACCGCCAGAATCGGTAGCACCGAGAAGAGCGACCAGAGGCTGTTGACGTAGATCAGATCGACCGGGCGGGATCGGATGTGCCGCGCCAGCCGGACCCAGTGTCGCAGCGCGTACGGGCCGAGGTAGAAGACGGCGCAGCGGTCGTCGCGCCGCACCAGCCGCCCGGACAGGCCCGGGTAGGGGGTCGACGAGGACAGGTCCCGGTCCCCGGTGACCAGGGTGACGTCGAGGTCATCCGGCAGGGTGTCGAGGATGAACCGCAGCGAGCGGATCGGCCCGCCACCACGGAAACCCGGCTCGAACACGCGAGCGGTGGCGAGCACCCGATACCCCGCCGTGGTCGCGGATCGCGCCGTCCCCCTCGGTGTCCCGGTGCTGTCGGGGAGACGCTCACGTGCCAGCTTGTCCACCTTCGGCTCACCTTCCAGACTGCTGTCCTGGCGTTGGCGCGGGACACCGGCACCTGGGACCGCGAAGATTGACGAGGGCACCCGGGAGGAGGCGCCGGGTACGGCTCGCAGGCGACGCCCGGTACTGGTGGAGCCAGCGCGTTCGCGGCCACGGGCGTCCGACCGTCACCATCGCCGGCAGTCACCCGTCACCATCGGCACCAGTAACCGGTTCAGATGACGGAGAGCGGCCGGCGTTCTCCGTAGCCGAGGGAGCCGCGGTTGACGACCGACGTAGTGATTGTAGGCGCGGGCGGGATGGGCCGTGAGGCATATGGGGTAATTCGTCTGTTGAACGCAATGACCGGCGCCCTGCCCCCCTGGCGGGTTCTGGGCTTCGTCGACGACTACCCCACCGAGACCAACGTGGAGTCCGTGCACCGCCTCGGCGTTGCCTTCCTCGGCTCGACCCGGTGGCTGGCAGCCCAACCGACCAGCACCCACGTGGTGCTCGGCGTCGGGCATCCGAGGTTGCGTCGCGAGACCGACCAGGCCATCGCCCGGTACGGCCTACCGGCGGCCACAGTGGTGCATCCGGCCGCCGAGATCGGCCCCGACTGCGTCCACCAGCAGGGGTTGTTCGCCGCAGGTGGTGCCCGGGTGACGACGAACGTGCTGCTGGGACGGCACGTGCACCTCAACCAGAACTGCACGGTCGGGCACGACAGCGTGCTCGGCGACTACGTCTCGGTCAATCCGCTCGCCGCGGTCTCCGGGTACTGCCGGCTGGAGAACGGCGTCCTGGTCGGCACCACGGCCGCGATCCTGCCGAAACTGACGGTTGGCCGGGACGCCACAGTGGGCGCCGGCGCGTGCGTGACCCGCGATGTCGCCCCGGGCGTGGTGGTGACGGGCGTGCCGGCCCGGCCGGTGGACCGGTCAGCGCCGGATGCCCGCCCAGTCGTGATGGCGGCGCACTGTCGACAGGATGAAATCGACCACCCGGCGTGACGTGTCGGGGACCTGGTAGTCGAGCGGACACGTCACCGAGCCCTCGGCCACCTGCGCCACCACCACCCGGATGGCCTCGACGACCCCGTCGGGCTCCAAGCCGGTCATCACGATCGCCCCGCTGTCCAGTGCCTCGGGACGCTCGATGGACTCCCTCAGGGTCACCGCCGGGAACCCGAGAATCGCGGCCTCCTCGCTGACGGTGCCGCTGTCGGAGAGGGTGCACCGGGCATGCCGTTGCAGGGTCACGTAGTCGAAGAAGCCGAACGGCTCGTGGAAGGCCACGCCGTCGAGGTGCAGGCCGTCGCCCGCGAGCGCCTCCAGCCGTTTGCGGGTACGCGGATGCGTGGAGACCAGCAGCGGCAGCCGCCACTCGTCGCGAACCGCCCGCAGGCAGTCCAGCAGCCGACGGAGCCGGTCCGGGTGGTCGACGTTCTCCTGCCGGTGCGCGCTGACCACGAAGTAGCCGCCGGGTTCGAGTTCGAGTTGGGCCAGCACGGTGGACCGCTCGATCTTCCGCCGGTAGTGGTCGAGCACCTCGCGCATGGGTGAGCCGGTGTGCAGGATGCGGCGCGGGTGCAGCCCCTCGGCGAGCAGGTTGCGCCGGGCGTGCTCCGAGTAGACCAGGTTGAAGTCGGCGATGTGGTCGACCAGGCACCGGTTGGTCTCCTCCGGCACGTTCAGGTCGAAGCAGCGGTTGCCGGCCTCCATGTGGTACACCGGCACGTTCATCCGCCGGGCCATCAGTGCCGAGATCGCGCTGTTGGTGTCGCCGAGCACCAGCAGCGCGTCCGGGCGCAGCTCGGTGATCGCCTTCTCCGTACCAACCAGGACGGCGCCGAGGAGGTTACCGAGCGACTGGGTGTCGGCCCGTAGGAAAAGATCCGGCGCACGGACACCCAGCTCGCTGAAGAAGACATCGGAGAGGGCAGGATCCCAGTTCTGCCCCGTGTGCACCAACGTGTGGTCCACGGTTCGGTCGAGCGCGTCAATCACCCGGGCCAGCCGGATGATCTCCGGCCTGGTCCCGACGACGGTCATCACGCGGGTCACTTGACGCCTCCTGGTGGCAGATGTGCGGGTTCGGCCCGCTGGGCGGGACGCGGTGGGCGGGGCTGGGCACGGTTCACGGGGTCCGCCCCCGACGGCACCAGGTACGCCGGGTCGCGGATCACCCGCCGCGCCTGGTCGAGGACGCTGATCGGTTGCCTGCTCGAACGCCAACGGCGGTAGGCGGCCCCCGCCGCGACCCGCGCCGCGTGCCGCTGCTCCGGGGTGGCGGTCGCCACCTGTGTGACGAGGGCACCCAGTGCCGCCGCGGTCAGCTCGGTGAGGACCAGTCCACCACCGTCGCGCAGCACCGACGTCCAGGGTGTCCGGTCGGAGCACAGCACCGGGCAGCACGCGGACAGGCTCTCGGCGATGGCGTTGCCGTAGTTCTCCCCCCGGGTCGGCAGCACGAACGCGTCGTAGCGGGAGAAGGTGGCGCGGACCTGCTCGGGTGGCAGCTCGCCCCGGTAGCTGACGACGACCGAGTCGGGCAGGTCAGCCAGGTGCTCGCGGCAGCGTCGCCAGTACGCCTGGTCCTCCACCGGGCCGTAGATGTCCAGCCGCACCGGCACCGGCACGAAGGCGAGCGCGGCCAGCACCAGGTCGAGGTTCTTGATGGGGGAGATCCGCCCGATGAAGACCAACCGCGCGGGGTGGGTCGCGGGCATCTCGACCGGCGCCTGCTCCGGCTCGGGGCCCCGGCTGACCGCGACGACACCGATCCGCGCGCGGGGCAGCACCCGCCGGATGTCGTTGGCCTCGACCGGTGTGGTGGCGTGCCACAGCACCCGACGGTCGAGCAGCATCCACCGCCAGGCGGCCAGGAAGATCCGCTTACGACGTCGGTGCACCCGGAGAGCGGCGGCGCCGAACTCACCCCGGGGGGCCACCAGGATGCGGCCCACCCGCAGCAGACCGAGCCGGGCCGCGACCATCGGCAGAATCGAGAAGGTCGACCAGACGCTGTTGACGTACAGCAGGTCGAAACGGTCGGCCCGCAGTGACCGCCAGAGCGCCCGCCACTGCCCCGGCCGGCGTACGCCGAGATAGAAGACGTTCGTCCGGCCGACCCGAACCCAGCGACCGGAGAGGCCCGGATAGGGATCACGGCAACCGAGGTCGCGGTCCCGGGTCAACATGGACGTCTCCACGTCGTCACTGGCGAGGGCGAGCACTTCGGAAATGGACCGGACCGGCCCTCCGGCCCGCCAACCGGGAGCGAAATAGCCGGCCGTGACAAGGACGTGGAATTTGTTCTCGTCGACAGTCGCCGGCCTTTCCTGGGTGTCCGCCGCGGGGGCGGGGTCGCCGGCCATCCTCACTCCTCGCTCGTGCCACAGGATCGATTCGTCCAACGATCGGGGGCCTATTCCGTGACTGAGTCATTCTCTGAACTGCGCCGCGCAGAATAAATTCCGCCGGTTACATGAAACCTCAGGAGCGCTGTCCCCGAGAGCGATATAAGGAATCGCGGGGGAAAATTGGCCAGCAAGAGAGGGACTTCATGTCACGAGTGGCACTCATCTCCGGCATCACCGGTCAGGACGGCAGTTACCTGTCGGAGTTCCTGCTCGACAAGGGATACACGGTGCATGGCATCAAACGGCGCTCGTCCTCGTTCAACACCGAGCGGATCGACCACGTCGACGTCCATCCGCGCAGCGGCGACGCCCGCCTCTTCCTCCACTACAGCGACCTCTCCGATCCGGCCTCGTTGACCGCGCTGATCCGGGACATCCGCCCCCACGAGATCTACAACCTGGGCGCACAGAGTCACGTCCGGGTGTCCTTCGACATTCCCGCGTACACGGCGGACGTCACCGGGCTCGGAGCGCTGCGCTTGATGGAGGCGGCCCGGTCCGCCGACGTCGGCTGCCGGTTCTACCAGGCGTCCTCGTCGGAGATGTTCGGCTCGACCCCACCCCCGCAACGCGAGGAGACCCCGTTCCACCCGCGCAGCCCGTACGCGTGCGCCAAGGTGTACGCCTACTGGTCGGCGGTGAACTACCGCGAATCCTGGAACATGTTCTGCGCCAACGGCATCCTGTTCAACCACGAGAGCCCACGCCGGGGCGAGAACTTCGTGACCCGCAAGATCACCCGTGCGGTGGCCAGGATCGAGGCCGGCATCCAGGACAAGCTCTACCTGGGCAACCTGGACGCCGTTCGGGACTGGGGCTACGCACCGGAGTACGTCGAGGCGATGTGGCTCGCCCTCCAGCAGGACACCCCGGACGACTACGTGGTCGCCACCGGCGAGGGCCACACCGTGCGTGAGTTCGTCGAGGCCGCGTTCGACCGGGTCGGGTTGGACTGGCAGCGGTACGTGGAACTGGACCCCGCCTACTTCCGCCCGGCGGAGGTCGACGCCCTCGTCGGCGACTACTCGAAGGCCCGACGCACCCTGGGGTGGGCACCGAAGACGCTCTTCAGCGACCTGGTCCGGGTGATGGTCGACGCCGACCGGCAGCTCCTCGAGGACGAGCGGATGGGTCGACTGATCCGGGTGGACCGGTGAGAGTCGCGGTCGAGGCCGCGCCCATCCGTCCCGGTCACGCCGCGGGGCTCGAAGCCTTCACCTACGGCCTGTTGACCGGCATGGCCGCCGACGACTCCTGCGACCTGCGGGTGAACGTCCTGCGCGGCACGCTGGACCAGTGGCGGGATCAGGTGCCCGACGCGCGGATCGCCTGGACCGAGGTGGCGCAGCCGCTCCGCTCGGACAACCCCACCGGCCAACTGCTACGGCGGTGGACGCCACGGGCGATGCGCGACTCCCGCACGGTTCGCACGGCCGTCAACGCGGTCCGGCAACGGTCCGTCGTGCGACACACCGACGTCGACATCGCCCTGTTCCCGTTCCACTGCGCTCCGATCAGGTCGGGCAGGTCGGTCGTTGTCCTGCATGACCTGCGCCACCTGGGTGCCGAGTTCCACGCTCCCGGGTACGCGGCGGTGGTCCGGGAGAACGTGGCCCGTGCGGCGGCGATCGTGGTCACCTGGCCGCATCCGTACCGGGAGGCCCTGCGCCTCTTCCCGGAGGCCGCGGAGCGGACCGTGCTCATCCCGACTCCGACGTTCCAGCCAGCGCCGGAGCGCGCACACGCACGGCCCGAACCGGGGCTGCTGGTCTACCCGTCGTCCACCGCCGAGCACAAGAACCACATGACCCTGCTGGAGGCGATGGCGCTGCTGCCGGACTGCCGGCTGATCTGCCCGGGGCCGCTGGTCGAGCCCGTGGCGAGCCGACTGCTCGCCCGCGCGGCGCAACCCGACCTGCGCGGCCGGGTGTCCTTCCCCGGCTTCGTCAGCCTGGACGAGCTGAACGACATCTACGCCCGGGCGGACGCGGTGGTCGTACCCTCGCTCTGGGAGGCGGCCAGTGGCGCGATACTGGAGGCGTTCACCTGGGGTCTCCCGGTCGCCTGCGCCGACGTCGAGCCGCTGCGCGACCAGTTGGAGTTCAACCGCGCCGAGGCGGCGGTCTTCCGGGGGCGGGATCCGCAGTCCCTCGCCGACGCGGTGCGGCACCTGCTCGACGAGCGGGAGCGGTACGCCGCCGCCTCCCGGCGGGCGAACGATCGGCTGGCCGGGCGCACCTGGGCGGCCACCGGCCGCGACTACCTGGACGTCCTGGGCTGGGCGGCGCGCGGCGGATCGGGTCCGGTGCCACGGTCTCCGTTCGTGGCGGAGGCCGCGAACGACGCCGTCGGCAGCGGAGGGGATGGATCATGAGTGTCGTGGACGACACCTATCCGGTGGCCCGACCGAGCCTCTCCGCCTTGGAGGAGCGGTACGTGGTCGACGCGCTGCGGAGCGGGTGGATCTCCTCGCAGGGTCCGTACCTGCGGGACTTCGAGGAAGGTTTCGCCCGTCGCTGCGCCGCCGACACCGCCTTGACGACCAGCAACGGCACGGTCGCGCTGCACCTGGTCCTCGCGGCGGCCGGCATCGGGCCGGGGGACGAGGTGATCGTCCCTGCGCTGACCTACGTGGCGACGGCCAACGCCGTCGCGTACTGCGGCGCCCGGGCCGTCTGTGTGGACGTCCTGCCGGAGAGCTGGTGTGTCGACCCGGCAGCGGTACGCGCCGCGATCGGTCCGCGTACCCGGGCGGTCATCGCCGTTGACCTGTACGGGCACCCGGCCGACTACACCGCCCTGCGGCACCTCTGCGAGCGGCACGGTCTGCTCCTGGTCGCCGACGCGGCGGAGTCGTTCGGCGCCACCCTGGACGGGCGACCCACCGGCTCGCTCGCCGACGTCACCACCTTCTCGTTCTTCGGCAACAAGGTGCTCACCTCCGGCGAGGGCGGCTGCGTGACCACCTCCGACGCTGCTCTGGCCGATCGGATGCGCCTGCTGCGCAACCAGGGCATGGACCCGCAGCGGCGGTACTACTTCCCGGTGCTGGGTTACAACTACCGGATGACGAACCTGTGCGCCGCGGTGCTCTGTGCCCAACTGGACCGGGCGGACGAGATCATCGCCCGCCGGGACCAGGTGATCGCCGGTTATGAGGAGCAGTTGGCCGACGAGCCGGCGCTGTCGGCGCAGCCGGTGGCTTCCGGAGTTCGCCGGGCGCCGTGGATGGCGGCCTTCCTGGTCGGGGCCGAGGGGGACGCGACGTCCCGGGACGCGCTGGCCCGGGCGCTGGCCCGGCTCGGCGTGGAGACCCGCCCGTTCTTCGTGCCGATCCCGGACCTACCCGCGCATCGTGATCCGGGCGCGGACTGTCCGGTGACCGAGGACCTGAGTCGGCGCGGCATCAATCTGCCCACCTACGCCGAGCTGGCCGAACCGGCGGTCAAGGCCGTGGTGGAGCGCGTCCGCGCCGCCCTGGCGACCATCGCCTGACCCGCCGCCGGCCCGCGCCGATCCGGTCGGCGCGGGCCGAGGTCGGCCGCGAGTCCGGGGTCAGGCCGGCTGGACCACTGGTGCAGGGGCCGCCGCGCGGTCCCGCAGCAACAGGAGATAGCTGCCGCCCCAGGCGACCGCGCTGGCCAGCGCCAGCACCACCAGCGCGCCGGCCGCTCCGGGTGCACCGAACAGGACCGCCCCGGCGACGACCACCGGAACGCGGAGCCCGCCGAGCAGGACGCCGAGCACGATCGCCCGCCGGCTCGCCTGCTCGACCCGCAGCCCGGCGAAGCCGATGGTGGCCGGCACGGTGAGCAGGCTCTCCAGCGCGAGCAGGACCAGCAGGCTCCGGGCGACGGTCCAGTTGGCGCCGAGCAGTTCCCTTCCGACCGCGTCCGGTAGCAGCGCGACCGCGATGGTCAACGGCAGCACGGCGGCGGCCACGAGCAGGGCGAGCCGGACCGCCGCCCGCGTCCGCACCGCGTCGGACGCGGCCCGGGTGCGGGCCAGCTGCGGCAGGATCAGCGTGGCTGCCGTCGACAGCACCAGGTTCACCGGCCCCAGCAGCGTCCGCCCGGCACTCAACGCGCCGACCACAGCGGTTCCGGCGAAGAGCGCCACCGCGGTCAGCGCCAACTGCGCCGACCCGGTGGTCAGCAGGAACTGCGCACCGAACCCCGCCGCGACGCGGGTCTCGGCTCGCCCGACCCGCCAGCCGGGCATCAGCGCGTACCGGCACCGGGCCGCGACGACCACGCCGATCAGGCCGCCGCCGAAGGCCCACAGGGCGAAGACGTACGGCACGTCGATCACCCGGAGCAGGCCGGCCAGCACGGCACACCCGGTGAGCGCCGCCCAGGCGATCTCCTGGGCCAACGCCGCCGATGGCGCGCCGATGCCGACCGCGACCGCCTTGGTGTAGTCGTAGAGGACCAACCCGGGCAGGGCGAGGCCCGCGAAGAGCAGATAGGGCGAGCCGTACGCCGCGCCGGCCGCGCCGACCAACGCGCCACCGACGATGCCGAGCAGGATCGCCCGCCGGGCGGCGGAGCCGACGACCCCGATCCCGGTGGTCAGCACGGTGTCGGTCACCGTGCTCCGCACCAAGCCGGAGCCGACGATGTAGAACGAGAAGGCCAGGGCGAACTGGCCCAGCCCGCTGACCGACTCCAGTCGGGTCACGGTGATCGCCAGCAGCAGGTTGCCGCCGCTGGAGAGCCCGCCGACGACCAGCGCGAGCAGAGCACGGCGACCGGTGCGTGGACCGTCCGGGGCGCCGGTCCGGCCGACCGCGTGCCGCCCGACCGCGTGCCGGCCGACCGCGTGCCGGCCCGCCCGTACGGTCACCGGACCGCCTGCGGGGCGGTGGGCGACCGGCCGATGTCCGAGCTTTTGCGGGCCCCGTGCAGGGAGCGGCGGCTGAGCCCCAGCAGAACGAAGACCGGCAGCGCCGCGACCACGTGCTGCAGGAAACTGATGGTGGAGTCCGGGTAGGTGTTGGACCAGAGCAGCGGGTCGAAGAGCACCAGGCAGAAGAGGCTCAGCCGGACCGGGCCGGGCGGCCCCCGCCAGCGCAGCAGCACCGCCGCCAACGCGGCCCAGAAGGCGTGCACGGCGACCACGCCGATCGCGCCGTCGAAGAACCAGATGTTGCCCAGCAGCAGGAAGGTGTAGGCCGACGTCGAGTTGCCGCCGATGTACTGGTTGATCCGCTGCCCGGTGGAGAGCGCCGGCCGGTCCGGATCCAGCACCCGGGGCACCAGCCCGTACCGCAGGTATTCGGTGACCCCGGGCTGGCCCAGGTCGACCGGGACCTCGAAGCCCGTCACCGCACTGAGCTGATTGTCCAGCCGCAGTCGGTCCGTGGCGGTGACCTGGGCATCCACCCGGACGCCGCGCTCCTCCCGGATGGCGTTGCGCTGCTCGAACACGGCCGGCCATGCGAACAGAAGCGCCAGCGCGCAGAACACCAGGTAACGCAGCCGAAAGACGCCACAGAGCGCTCCGGTGGCGGCCATGAAGAACACCAGCGCGACCACCGGCGCGGTGACAGCCGTCAGCATGGCGACGTAGAACTCCGCGCCGACGAGAACCGCCAGCCAGCCGTACAGCTTCGCCCGCGACAGTCGACCGCTGAGGTGACTGGCCACCAGCAATGCGAAGCCCAGGGCTGTCCAACCCGAGAAGAGCGTGCTCACCATCGCGAGCGGCCCGTCGGACAGGTCACCGGAGATCTGGTTCTCGATCGTCCCCCGGCCGAGGTAGGCAGCGAGCAGTTTCGCGATGATGCTGATCAGCGTGACCACGACGGCGATCGGGTAGATCCACGGATATCGGGCGTGGGCGCGCCGGAAGCCCTCTCGCCAGCGCGGGTCGGAACGTCCTAACAGCAGGCCGATCGTCTCCACGGAGACGCTGCCGAGCAACGCGAGCCCGACCAGCGAGGCGATGAAGCCGGTCTCCGGATTCCGGTAGAAGACCGCCATCGGCAGGATGATCAGCGCGTACGGGGCGAGCACGACGACGGTTACCGGGTAGCAGCGGAGCATCCGACCGACGAGATCCCGGTGAGCACCCGACGCCCTGTCCGCGGTTGGCGGATCCATCCACGCCTCGGTCCCACCGGTCGCTCCGCCGGGGTCGAGGGCAGCCCCGGGCCAGGTCATGTGCGCGGGCCCCCTTTGGGATGTGGTTGGTCGCTCTTGACCCAACGAACCAAGCGGCCGGGCGAAACGCCCTTACGTCCGTGGTCGTTTCCGACCTCGAATCAGACAACCGGTCCTAGAAATGCGAAAACCGGATTCGGCATCGCAAATTCCGCTAAACAGTTAGGGGACGTGTGTGGCCCCCTGACCTGCCCTGGGTCATCGCAGGCCACGGACAGGACAGGGAGTCGTAGATGCCGCCGGAGATACAACGGGTTGAGGCAACGACATCAACAGCCACCCGCCGGGCCAGTGTGAGTCGTCGGGGGACCGCCATCTTCCTCGCCGCCGACGCTCTCGGCTGGGTCGGCGGGTTCACGGTCGCGGGCTGGGCGAGGTACGAGTTGGCTCTCACCATCGACCAGGCGGTCAACGCGGTGCTGCTCGGTGGCGGGGCCGCTGCGCTACATGTCGGCGTCAGCGCACTGCGTCGCATTCGTTCCGGTCGCCAGCCGCTCGGCACCGTCGAGGAGGTTCGTGGCCTCGCCGGCACCACCGCCACCACGGCGGCAATCGTCCTGGTCGCCCTTCTCGCGCTGGGCGAGCGCCCGGTTCCGGCCAGCACCCCCGTGATCGGTGGTGCGCTGGCGCTGCTGCTGATGCTCAGCTGCCGTCTCCTGCACCGCCACCGGCGAGACCGTGCGATGCGACCGGACGCCCGCTCGGCGACCCCGGTGCTGCTCTTCGGTCTCGGCGAGGCCGGACAGGGGCTGGTACGCGCGATGCTCAGCGACCCGAAGGGCCGCTACCTGCCCGTCGGCGCTCTCGACGACGACCCGGGCAAGCACGACCTGCGCATCGCCGGCGTCCCGGTGCTGGGCGGCCGGCAGCACCTCGTCGACGTGATCCGCCGCACCGGCGCCACCACCGTGATCTTCGCGGTGGCCAACGCCGACGCCACGCTGATCCGTGAGGTGCGGGAGGCGACCCTGCGCACCGGCGCCGCGTTCAAGATCCTTCCGCCGGTCCGGGAGCTGGTGGACCACCGGATCACGGTCAGCGACGTACGCGACGTCCAGATCAGCGACCTGCTCGGCCGACGTCAGGTGGTCGGTGACCTGACCCTGGACGACAACGGGCTCACCGGTCGACGCGTTCTGGTCACCGGCGCCGGGGGCTCGATCGGCTCGGAGCTGTGCCGGCAGATCATGCGCGCCAACCCCGGTGAGTTGATGATGCTGGACCGGGACGAGTCGGCACTGCACAGCCTCCAGATGTCGCTCACCGGGCGCGCGCTGTTGGACGGCCCCGAACTCATCCTCGCCGACCTGCGCGACGGCGAGGGTATCCGGCGCATCATGCGGGAACGCCGCCCCGAGATCGTCTTCCATGCCGCAGCCCTGAAGCATCTGCCCCTGCTGGAACGTCACCCGGGCGAGGCGGTCAAGACCAACGTCTGGGGAACCCTCACCGTCCTGGACGCCTGCCGGGACGTCTCCCGCTTCGTCAACATCTCCACCGACAAGGCCGCCGACCCGATCAGCGTGCTCGGCTACTCCAAGCGAATCACCGAGATGCTGACCGCCCACGCGGCCGCGACCTACCCGGGCACCTTCCTCAGCGTCCGCTTCGGCAACGTCCTGAGTAGCCGGGGCTCGGTGGTGACCGCCTTCCAGCGGCAGATCGAGGCGAGGCAGCCGCTGACCGTCACCGACCCCAACGTGACGCGGTACCTGATGACGGTGCAGGAGGCGGTGCACCTGGTCCTCCAGGCGGCCGCCATCGGCCGCGACGGGGAGGCGCTGGTGCTCGACATGGGCGAGCCGGTCCGGATCGACGACCTGGCCCGCCGCATGGTCGAGCGGGCGGCCAGCCCGGTCCCGATCGTCTACACCGGGCTACGCCCCGGAGAGAAGCTGCACGAGGACCTGCTCGGTCAGGGAGAGGCCGACCACCGCCCGCTGCACCCGCTGATCTCACACGTGACAGTTCCCGTCCTGGACCCCCTTGAGGTCAGTGGACTGGATCCGTTCGCCGAACCTGCCAAGGTCGTCGATCAGCTCGCCCGGCTCTGCGGCATCCTGAACGGCCAGCTTGCCCAACGGCGCGGGAGCATTCCGCTGGCACGCTGACCTCGCTGGAACGGGGCCGACGCACTCCCGGCGTCGGCCCCGGCGTGAGCTGACGGAGCCTCCCCACACGACCCGCCACCTGTCACAGCTGGGCTCCGGCATCGACACGGGTAGCAACGACCCGCCCATCGTCCGATTGACAGCGATCAGTACACACCGAAAGCTCGCGCCTACAGGTCCTTCACACAAGGAGGCGCGATGAGACCGAGACGACTGGCGATCGCCAGCGTGGTCACCCTGCTCGGCGCACTGGCGTTAACCCCGCCGGCAAGCGCGAAGCCACCGTCCGAACCGGGCTCCCGTGACGGCCTGGAGGTGTACGTCGGCACGGTCGACGCGAAACAGCGGGACCAGCTACGCGCGGCAGGGGTCGACCTCGGCCACGACGCGAAGACGGACTCGACCGGCAAGACGACAGTCGAGACGGTGCTCAGCCGTCGGCAGGCGAAGCGGCTGACCGACCAGGGCGTCCCGTTGTCGGTGAAGAAGGTGCGCGGCAAGGACGCGTCGCAGGCGCTGCGGGAGCAGGCGGCGGCGGGCTGGACGGCGTTCCGGCCCTATGGGGAGCCGGGCGGTCTGCGCGACGAGCTGAACGCCACCGCGGCCCGTTATCCCAAGTTGACCAAGGTGGAGACGATCGGTCGTACCCAGCAGGGTCAACCGATCCTGGCCGTGAAGGTCACCAAGAACGCGCGGACCGTCGCGGACGGGAAGCGGCCCGCCGTGCTCTACGCCGGCGCGCAGCACGCCCGCGAGTGGATCACGCCGGAGATGACCCGCCGGTTGATGCACCACGTGCTGGACAGCTACGGCACCGACCAGGAGATCACGAAACTTCTGGACACGACCGAGCTGTGGTTTCTGCCGGTGGCCAACCCGGACGGTTACGACTTCACCTTCACCTCGGGCAACCGGCTGTGGCGCAAGAACCTGCGCGACAACAACGGCGACGGACAGATCACCTCCGGCGACGGCGTGGACCTCAACCGCAACTTCGCCTACAAGTGGGGGTACGACAACGAGGGCTCGTCACCGGAGCCGAACAGCGAGACCTACCGCGGCCCGGGGCCCAACTCGGAGCCGGAGACCAAGGCCCTGGACCGGCTCTTCAAGCGGGTCGGGTTCGAGTTCTTCGTCAACTACCACTCGGCGGCCGAGCTGCTGCTCTACGGCGTCGGCTGGCAGGTGAGCACTCCCACCCCGGACGACGAGATCTACAAGGCGATGGCCGGTGACGACGCGCACCCGGCGGTGCCCGGCTACGACCCGGACATCTCCGCCGAGCTGTACACGACCAACGGTGACACCGACAGCCACGCCACCGTCCGGTACGGCACGCTGGGCTTCACCCCGGAGATGTCCACGTGCGAGGCCGCCTCGGCGGTCGACCCGGACGACGAGTGGCGCCCGGAGGACTGCGTCAGTGGCTTCATCTTCCCCGACGACGAGACGTTGATCGCCGGTGAGGTGAGCAAGAACCTGCCGTTCGCGCTGGCCGTGGCCAAGTCGGCGGCAGACCCGGACGAGCCGGTGTCGGTGGTCGGCCGGAGCACCCCGGACTTCGTGGTGGACGCCTTCGACACCTCGTACGGGCGCACCCAGCAGGTCGCCGCCATCACCCGGCGGGCATTGAAGAATGTGAAGATGCACTACACAGTCAACGGCGGACGGCCGAAGACCGTCGCGGTCCGCGAGTGGCGCGGCGGTGAGCGGTACGGCGGCACGCACGACGACTACTACGCGGAGCTACGCGGGACGGTCGGTGGCACGAAGCCGGGAGACCGGGTGGAGGTCTGGTTCACCGGCAACAAACCCCGATCCGGGGTGGTCGCCAGCGAACACTTCACCTACCGGGTGCACACCGACCTCGGCGGTGACGTGCTGATCCTCGCCGCTGAGGACGTCACAGGTCTCAGCCCGGTGCAGACCGGCACCTCTGCGAAGTACGCCGACGAGGTCGCGGCATCGTTGAGCGCCGCCGGGCGCAGCAGCGACGTGTACGACTTCGACGCGATGGGCCGCAAGGCGCCGCACCCGCTCGGGGTGCTGTCGCACTACAAGGCAGTGGTGTGGGAGACCGGCGACGACGTGATCATGCGCTCCCCCGGCCAGGTTGCCGGAACCACGGCCAAGGCCGCGCTGGACACCGAACTGGCCGTCCGGGACTACCTGAACGAGGGTGGCAAACTCCTGGTCAGCGGCCAGTACGCGTTGTTCGCCCAGGGTGCCAACGGTTCGTACGTCTACCACCCGGACGCGCCGCCGGAGTGCACGAACGCCGGCGACCTCACCTGTCTGCCGCTGCTGAACGACTTCCAGCAGTACTGGTTGGGGGCGCACACCTACGTCAGTGACGGCGGCACCTCGCCGGAGGGAGAGCCGTTCCCGGTCGCCGGAGAGGACGGCGCGTTCACCGGTTTCGGCGGGCAGCTCAACGCTGCCGGTTCGGCGCAGAACCAGGGGCACACCGCGTCGTTCCTGACCACGTCGAGTTTCCTGCCGCCGGACGAGTTCCCGCAGTTCGCCAGCTCCGCGCCGGCGGGCTGGACCCGACCGGGTGGCGCGCCGTTCGACCCGCGTACGGGTGAGTGGTACCTGCACAGCGGGCAGGCCGACGAGTCGTACAAGCGGCTCACCCGCACGGTCGACCTCACCGGGGCGACAAGCGGAGAGCTGCGCTTCTTCACCTCGTACGAGATCGAGCAGGACTGGGACTTCCTCTTCGTCGAGGCGCACGAGGTGGGCACCGACGACTGGACGACCCTGCCGGACGTCAACGGCAAGACCAGCACTGTCACCGGGGAGAGCTGCGCGTCGGGTTGGGAGGTGTTGCACCCGTTCATCGCCCACTACCAGGGCGCTGGCTGCTCCCCCGCCGGTAGCACCGGAAGCTGGAACGCGGCGACCGGGTCCTCGGGAGGCTGGAAGGAGTTCGTGGTCGACCTGACCGCCTACGCCGGCAAGCAGGTCGAGGTGTCGATCACGTACGCCTCGGACTGGGGCGCTCAGGGCCTCGGCGTCTTCCTGGACGACGCCCGGGTGGTGGTCGACGGGTCGACGGTGACGGAGACCTCGTTCGAGTCCGCCGACCTGGGCGGCTGGACGGTGGCCGGGCCACCGGCCGGGTCCGGTGGCAACGCCAACGACTGGTCGCGCAGCCAGCAGGCGTTCGAGGAGGGCTCGGTGGTGGTCACCGGGGACACGGTGTACCTGGGCTTCGGGTTGGAGGGCCTCTCTCCGGCGGCCCGCGATGACCTGGTCGCCCGCTCGTTGACCCACCTCACCGGTCAACCCCGCCCCTAACGGCGGTGCGGTGCGCCGGCGGTCCGCGGGCCGCCGGCGCACCATCGGCGTACGCCGGGTTCGCCCCC
>NZ_JBEXHP010000045.1:0-8197 GCF_040607895.1 Micromonospora sp. NPDC005220 | reverse complement strand
GCCCTTCCCCCCACCCCCCCGCCCCCCCCCCCCCAACCCGGCGGGGGGGGGCGCCGGGGGCCCCGGCCCCGCCGGCCCACCTTCGGCGTACGCCGGGTGCGCCCGCCACCGATGTGATGAGCTGTACGGGTGTCGGGGCTGGGACTTGTGCTGCACCCCACCCGGGATGTCACCGAGGTGGTCGACATCATCGGACGGTGGGCGACGCGACACCGCAAGACGCTGTACGTGCGCGAGGAGGACCAGCACCGCGTCCCGTCCGGCGTCGAGCCGGTGCCAGAGGCCGAGGTGGCCACCCGCGCCGACGCGCTGATCAGTATCGGCGGCGACGGCACCATGCTGGGCGCGCTGCGCTCCGCCGTCCTCGACCCGAAGCCGGTGCTCGGCGTACACCTGGGTCGTCTGGGTTTCCTCGTCGAGATCGAGCCGCCGGAACTGCCCGACGCGCTGAGCCGGTTGCTGTCGAAGGACTTCACGATCGAGTCGCACGCGTGCCTCGCCTGCGACGTGTGCGGTGACGACGTCGTGGCGTTCAACGACATCGCGTTGGTCCGGCAGCCGGGGGCCGGCTTCGTCAGCGTCACGCTCGCCATCGACGGCCAGCAGTACGGCTACTACCGCAGCGACGCCGTGGTGGTCAGTACCCCGATCGGCTCGACGGCGTACAGCTATGCCGCCGGTGGTCCACTCATCTCCCCGGCGGCGGACTCGGTGGTGATCACCCCGTCGGCGCCGATGGCCGGCATCTCCCGGGCGGTGGTGCTCTCCCCGGACGAGAAGGTTCGGCTGGAGATCCAGTCCAACTCGTCGCCAGTCGTGGTGGAGATGGACGGGCTGGTGTTCCGCGACGCGGCGACGGAGGGTGCGGTGGACATCTCGTACCGTCGCGACGCCGGCCTGGTGGTCCGCTTCGACCCGATGCGTTACCAGGAGCGCAACCAGTTGAAGATGTCTCTGCTCGACCTGCCGTTCCTGCCCGAGCAGCTGCGCGAGCTCCTTCCCGAGGAGCTGCGCCGCCGCGCCCAACAGGGGCTACCAACGACGGCCGACCCCCCGCCCTGCTGAAACCCCCACCCCTCAACCCCGTTGATCATGAAGTTATTGTCACGACACGCCGCGGGAACGGGCAATAACTTCATGATCAACCGGGCTGGGGCCGGGGGTGAGGGTGGGGGTGGGTCAGGCCTGGGTTAGGGCCTGGTCTACCAGGGCTTTGGCTTCTTCCTGGATCTTCTTCAGGTGGTCGGGGCCCTGGAAGGACTCGGCGTAGATCTTGTAGACGTCCTCGGTGCCGGAGGGGCGGGCGGCGAACCAACCGGACTCGGTGGTGACCTTGAGGCCGCCGATCGGTGCGCCGTTACCGGGGGCGGTGGTCAGCGTCGCGGTGATCGGCTCACCGGCCAGCTCGGTGGCGGTGACCTGCTCCGGGGAGAGCTTGCCGAGCACGGCCTTCTGCTCCCGGGTGGCCGGGGCGTCGATCCGGGCGTACGCGGGCGCGCCGAAGCGCTCGGCCAACTCGGCCCAGTGCTCGCTCGGGCTGCGGCCGGTGGTGGCCTGGATCTCGGCGGCGAGCAGACAGAGCAGCAGGCCGTCCTTGTCGGTGGTCCAGGTGGAGCCGTCGCGACGGAGGAACGACGCCCCGGCGCTCTCCTCACCACCGAAGCCGACCGCGCCGTCCAGCAGGCCGGGCACGAACCACTTGAAGCCGACCGGCACCTCCAACAGCGGCCGACCCAGGTCTTCGGCGACCCGGTCGATCATCGACGAGGAGACCAGCGTCTTGCCCACCGCGGCGTCCGGACCCCACTCGGTGCGGGTGCGGAACAGGTGACGAATGGCCACCGCCAGGTAGTGGTTGGGGTTCATCAGCCCGGCGTCCGGAGTGACGATGCCGTGCCGGTCGGCGTCGGCGTCGTTGCCCGTGGAGATCTGGTAGTCGGCACGCGCGGCGATCAGCGACGCCATCGCGTTCGGCGAGGAGCAGTCCATCCTGATCTTGCCGTCGCCGTCCAGGGTCATGAACCGCCAGGTCGGGTCGACAGTCGGGTTGACCACGGTCAGGTCCAGCCGGTGCCGCTCGGCGATCTCACCCCAGTACGCCACGCTCGCCCCGCCCAGCGGGTCCGCCCCGATGCGGATCCCCGCGTCGCGGATGGCGTCGATGTCGATCGCCGCCGGCAGGTCGTCGACGTAGTGGGCGAGGAAGTCGTACTCCCCGGTGGTGTCGGCGGCTCGCGCTCGCGCGTAGGTGATCCGGCGGACCTCCTTGAGCCCGGCGGCGAGGATGGTGTTGGCCCGGTCCTGGATCCACCGGGTCACGTCGGTGTCGGCCGGCCCGCCGTTGGTGGGGTTGTACTTGAACCCGCCGTCGTCGGGCGGGTTGTGCGACGGGGTGATGACGATGCCGTCGGCGAGGCCGCTGGTCCGCCCCCGGTTGTGGGTGAGGATCGCGTGCGACAACGCCGGGGTCGGGGTGTAGCCGTCGCGGCTGTCCACCAGCACGGTGACCCCGTTGGCGGCGAGCACCTCCAGGGCGTCCACCGCGGCCGGCGCGGAGAGCGCGTGGGTGTCCCGGGCGAGGAAGAGCGGCCCGTCCAGCCCCTGCTCGCGCCGGTAGTCGCAGAGCGCCTGGGTGACCGCCAGGATGTGGTCGGAGTTGAACGCGTTGCGCAGGCTGGAGCCGCGGTGGCCGGAGGTGCCGAAGGAGACCTGCTGGGCCGGGTCCGCGGGGTCCGGGTGCTCGGCGTAGTAGGCGGTCACCAGGCGCGGCACGTCGACCAGGTCGGCGGGCTCGGCGGGCTGGCCGGCACGGGGGTGGGTCACTGCGGGATCCTCCTCGGGGAGTGCGGTTCGGTCACGGCACGACCTTCTGGCCCTTGCCGATCACCACGATGCCGTTGTCGGAGACGGTGTAGCGCTGACGGTCCTTCTCCAGGTCGACGCCGATCTCGACGCCCTCGGGGACGAACACGTTCTTGTCCAGGATCGCCCGTCGGACCACCGCGTGTCGGCCAATCTCGACACCCTCCATCAGCACCGAGCCCTCGACGTGCGCCCAGGAGTGCACCCGCACCTTCGGCGACACGATCGAGTTCTCCACCAGCGAACCGGAGATCACCACGCCCGGGGAGACCATCGAGCCGACCGCCCGGCCAACCCGCTCACCCCACTGGTGGACGAACTTCGCCGGCGGCCACGACGGCTGCTCGGTGTAGATCGGCCAGTCGAAGTTGTACATGTTGAAGACCGGGTGCACGTTGATCAGATCCATGTGCGCGTCGTAGAACGAGTCGAGCGTGCCCACGTCCCGCCAGTAGCCGCGATCGCGGTCGGTGCTGCCCGGCACCTCGTTGTCGCGGAAGTCGTAGACGTTCGCCTCGCCCCGCTCGACGAGCATCGGGATGATGCTGCCGCCCATGTCGTGCTTGCTGGTCTTGTCTTCGGCGTCGCGCTCGACCGCCTCGCAGAGCGCCCGGGTGGTGAAGACGTAGTTGCCCATCGAGGCGTAGATCTCGTCGGGCGCGTCGGGCAGGCCGACCGCGTCGGTGGGCTTCTCGCGGAACGCCCGGATCCGCTTGCCGTCCTCGCCGACCTCGATGACGCCGAACTGGTCGGCCATCGACAGCGGCTGCCGGATGCCGGCGACTGTCACCGCCGCGCCGGAGGCGATGTGGTCCTCCACCATCTGCCGGGGGTCCATCCGGTAGATGTGGTCGGCGCCGAAGACGATCACGTAATCGGGCTGCTCGTCGTTGATCAGGTTGAAGCTCTGGTAGATGGCGTCGGCCGAGCCGGCGAACCACCACGGGCCACGACGCTGTTGCGCGGGCACCGGGGTGACGTAGTTGCCGAGCAGCGTGGACATCCGCCAGGTCTTGGTGATGTGTCGGTCGAGGGAATGGGACTTGTACTGGGTCAACACGACGATCTTGAGATAGCCGGCGTTGGCCAGGTTGGAGAGGACAAAATCGACCATGCGGTACATCCCGCCGAACGGGACGGCCGGCTTGGCCCGATCCGTGGTGAGTGGCATCAGGCGCTTGCCCTCCCCACCCGCCAGGACGATCGCGAGCACCTTGGCAGCCATGCCCCGACGCTATCCACCCGAGTCCCACTTCACCACTCCTACGGGGAGTCTTCTGCACTAGGGTGCGGGGTCATGAACGAACCCACCCCGCTGCGCGTCGATCTGCTCACCCGCGAGTACCCACCGGAGGTCTACGGCGGCGCGGGCGTGCACGTCGAGTACCTGGCTCGGGAGTTGCGGCGCCTCGCCGACGTGCGGGTGCACTGCTTCGGCCTGCCGCGCACCGAGCCGGGCGTCACGGCGTACGCCGAACCGCCCGGCCTGACCGGCGCGAACGCCGCGCTGCGCACGATGGGCGTCGATCTGGAAATGGCCGCCGGCGCGGCCGGCACCGACGTGGTGCACAGCCACACGTGGTACGCGAACCTGGCCGGCCACACCGCGAAGCTGCTGCACGGGGTGCCGCACGTGGTGACCGCGCACAGCCTGGAGCCGCTGCGGCCGTGGAAGGCCGAGCAGCTCGGCGGCGGGTACGCGCTCTCCTCCTGGATCGAACGCACGGCGTACGAGTCGGCCGACGCGATCATCGCGGTCAGCGGCGGGATGCGTAACGACGTGCTCACCGCCTACCCGCAGGTCGATCCGGACCGGGTCCGGGTGGTCTATAACGGCATCGACACCGTCCAGTACGCCCCGGACCAGGGCACCGAGGTGCTCGACCGACTCGGCATCGACCCGGCCCGACCGAGCGTGGTCTACGTGGGCAGGATCACCCGGCAGAAGGGGCTGCCGTACCTGCTGAAGGCCGCCCGGGAGCTGCCGGCGGACACCCAGCTGGTGCTGCTCGCCGGCGCGCCCGACACCGCGGAGATCGCCGCCGAGGTGGAGGCGCTGGTCGCCGAACTGCGGGCCAACCGGTCCGGCGTGGTCTGGGTGGCCGAGATGCTGCCCAAGCCGGAGGTGATCCAGGTGCTCACCCACGCGACGGTCTTCGCCTGCCCGTCGGTGTACGAGCCGATGGGCATCGTCAACCTGGAGGCGATGGCCTGCGAGACGGCCGTCGTGGCGACCGCCACCGGCGGCATTCCCGAGGTGGTGGCCGACGGCGAGACGGGCCTGCTGGTGCCCATCGAGCAGGCCACCGACGGCTCCGGCACCCCACTGGCCCCGGACCGCTTCGTGGCTGACCTCGCGGCCGCGATCAACACGCTGCTCGCCGACCCGGCGCGCACCGAGCGGTTCGGCCTGGCCGGCCGTCGGCGCGCCGTGGAGCACTTCTCCTGGGACGCCATCGCCCGGCAGACCCTGGAGGTCTACCGCTCGGTCGGGGCGACGGCCTAGCGGAGCCGGCCGGAGAGTCCGCGCCACGGGAGACACGTGTGACATCGTCGACGATGATTGCTTCACCCAGCCGCGAGGAGACGATTTGCTCATCATCGCCGGAACGCTGCACGTCGATCCGTCCGACCGCGATCGCTACCTGAGCGGAGTCGCGGAGGTGACCCGTCTGGCCCGCGCCGCGCCGGGCTGCCTGGACTTCAATCAGTCAGCGGACCAGCTCGACCCCACCCGGATCAACGTGTACGAGCGGTGGGAATCCGATGATCATCTGCACCGGTTCCGCAACGGGGACGGCCCGTCCCTGGAGCTGCCACCGCTACGGGACGCGACCGTGTGCAAGTACCGGGTCGCCGGGGTCGAGGAGGCGTAGCACCACCCTCGGCCCGGTCGGCCACCTGGTCGCAGCGGCGTCGGTGTCAGACAACCGTGCCGGGCGGGGATTTGAGCAACGGCGACGCCTCGGCCAGAAAGCCGCCCCGGCCGTTACGGAACGCGCTCGCCGCCAGCCGGATCAGGTCGATGTTGACGCCGGCGGCGCCGCTGGGATCGTGCACCCTGAGTTTCACGTCGAGGCTCACCGCCGTCCCGCCCCACCCCTGCGCCTCAATGTTGAGATGCGCGATCTTCTGCGACTTCAGCTGCGACAGGTAGCCGAGCGGAGCCAACTGCACCGTGCCGTCGGCCTGCACCGTGCCGTCGGCCGCCGACAGCGCGTTGAGCTTGGACTGCTTCTTGGTGTCGGGGTTCTCGACCAGGTTGCGGAAGTCCTCGGTGCCGCCGAGATTGACCTGGTAGGAGCTGACCAGGGTGAGGCCCCGCTCCTCCAGGAGCCGCAGCAGCGCGTTGTGCAGCACCGAGGTGCCGAACTGGCTGGCCAGGTCGTCGCCGAGCAGCGGCAGACCGGCTGCCTCGAACCTGTCGATCCAGCGTGGGTCGCGGGCGACCGGGTCGGAGGTCGTGTTGATGAAGGCGACGCCCGCCGTGTGGGCTGCCTCGGCGTACGCCTGGGCGGTCTCCGGCCGGCCACTCGGCGCCGAATAGAGCAGCACCTCCGCTCCTGCCAGCGCCGCTGCCACCCGCTGCACCTCGCTCGCGTCAACAAGGCCCTTCGTGACCGGCACGCCCGCTCTGGGCAGGTCGCACTCCAGCCGAGGGAAGTTGTTGGGCGCCAGGAAGATCGCCTCGGTCAGGTCCCGACCGATCTTCTCCTCGGAGGTGGCGAAGGCCGCCACGATGTCGATGTCTCCCACCCCGAGCCCGTCGATCGTCGGCCTGCGGATGCCGACCAGGCTGCCGCTCTGGTGGTGGAGAGCAAGCCCCTGCACCAGTGCCGAGGTGTTGTTACCGACACCAACAACCGCGAGCTTCACCCGTTCGATCATGGCCGGAGGCTACGTCACCTCCGGTTCGGTGGTCCGCCCCGCCGAGACCATCACGGCCCCAGAAAGTGTCGTACATACGTTCTAGTCTCTGCTTGTGATCGATGCGTTGGAGCAGGCGGAGGCCGCAGTCGCGGCCTGCTTCGACACGGCTACCTGGGCTACCGACGAGCGCGATCTCGTGGCGGCGTTGGATGCGACGCATCGCCTGGAACAGCGACTGGCGGCAGTCAAGCTGAGTCTCGTGCGCGAGCTGGACGGTCGCGGCACCGCGACGTCGCAGGGCGCGTCCTCGACGGCGGTGTGGCTACGTGACCGGTTACGCCTCGGCGTCGGCGTCGCCCGCCGTCTGGTCGAGCTGGCCGCGACGCTCGACGCCGCGCCGAACGGCGTGCGGGACGCGTTGGCCGGCGGGTCGGTCGACGTGGAGCAGGTCCGGGTCATCGCCAACACGGTTGAGACCGTCCAGGCCAGCGCCGGCACGGAGGCCGCCGACAAGGCCGTCGGTGTCCTCGTCGAGTGGGCGACGCAGTTCGACGCCGCCCTGCTGCGCAGGCTCGGCACCCGGATCCTCGACCACGTCGCCCCGGAGGTCGCCGACGCCGCAGCCGAGGCGGCGCTGCGGGCGCAGGAGGCGCGGGCAGCCCGGGACCGGCACGTCACCATCAGCGAGCAGTCCGATGGCCGGCTGCGCCTCACCGGCATCCTCGACACCGAAGCCGCCGCCGCGTTGCGCGCCGCCATCGACCCGCTCACCGCACCCACCGGCCCCGACGACACCCGCACCCCGGGCCAGCGCCGACACGACGCCCTGGCCGACGTCTGCCGACTGGCCCTGCGCACCGGTGAGCTACCCGAGAACGGCGGCGACCTTGCCCAGGTCGTCGTCACCACCGGCTACGACGAGCTGACCCGACAACTGGGCACCGGTGCGCTCGACACCGGCCTGTACCTGAGCGCCGAGGCTGTGCGTCGCCTGGCCTGCGACGCGAGCATCCTGCCCGCCGTGCTCGGCGGCGCCGGCCAGGTCCTCGACGTCGGCCGGCAACGCCGCCTCATCACCGGTCCGCTGCGCCGCGCCCTCGTGCTGCGCGACCGGGGCTGCGCCTTCCCGGGCTGCGACCGCCCACCGCGTTGGTGCGACGCCCACCACATCCGGCACTGGGCCGACGGCGGCGACACCAGCCTCGCCAACGCCGTGCTGCTCTGCGGCCACCACCACCGACACCTCCACCACGGCGACTGGGTCGTCCGGCTCGCCGGCGATGGCCACCCCGAGTTCGTGCCGCCCGCCTGGCTCGACCCCGAGCAACTCCCCCGCCGAAACCACTACCACCGGCGCAACTAGTAGTGCTTTGTTAGGTCGGCGTGTCGTTGAGTCGTCGGAGTGGTTCCGGGTAGTTCGATGTTGCGGTGACCCCTGACGAGCTTTCGGTTGTGCGGCAACGGC
>NZ_JBEXHP010000044.1:0-46021 GCF_040607895.1 Micromonospora sp. NPDC005220 | reverse complement strand
GTTTTTTTGTCGTACACGTGTTCTCGTGTCTGGTTGGGATCGGGGCGTGGGGGCCGGCGGGGGGCGGGGGGCGGCCCCCCCCCACCGCGCCCGTCTGGGCCCTCGCCGAGCATGACCTGACCGCTGCGCTCGACGCCGCGCACCGGATCGAGCAGCAGCTCGCGGCGGTCAAGCTGACCCTGGTGCGCGAGCTGGACGGCCGAGGAACGGCCCAGGCGCAGGGCGCGTCGTCGACGGCGGTCTGGTTGCGCGACCGCCTCCGGCTGACCGTCCCCGCCGCCCGCCGGTTGGTCGAGCTCGCCAGCGCCCTCGACACGGGCGATCCCGAGGTCCGCCAGGCGCTGGCCGACGGGGATGTCAGCCTGGAGCAGGCCCGCGTCATCACCGACACCGTGGACACCGTGCGACGAGCTGCCGGCACCGAGGCCGCCGGCAGAGCGGTCGGTGTCCTCGTCGACTGGGCCGGCCAGTTCGACCCCACGCTGCTACGCAAACTCGGCACCCGCATCCTCGACCACGTCGCCCCCGACATCGCCGACGCCGCCGCCAAGGCCGCCCTCGACGCCGAGGCCCGCCGAGCCACCCGGGATCGTCACCTCACCCTCTCCGAGCTGACCGACGGCCGACTACGGCTGAGCGGCACCCTCGACGCGGAGACCGCCGGCCTGCTCCGTACCGCCATCGACCCACTGACCGCACCCTCCGGCCAGGCCGACCAACGCTCCCCGGGGCAACGGCGACACGACGCGCTCGGCGACCTCTGCCGACTCGCCCTGCGTACCGGCGAGCTGCCCGAGCACGGCGGCGAGCCGACACAGCTCGTCGTCACCACCAGCTTCGACGGCCTGGTCCGGCAGCTCGGCACGGGCACCCTCGACACCGACCTCGGGCTGACCGCCGAGACCGTGCGGCGGCTCGCCTGCGACGCGGCGATCCTGCCGGCCGTGCTCGGCAGCGCCGGTCAGGCGCTCGACGTGGGCCGGCAGCGCCGACTCGTCACCGGCCCCCTGCGTCGCGCGCTGGTCCTGCGCGACCGAGGTTGCGCCTTCCCCGGCTGCGATCGACCGCCGCGCTGGTGCGACGCGCACCACATCCGCCATTGGGCCGACGGCGGCGACACCAGCCTGACCAACTCGGTGCTCCTGTGCAGACACCACCACCGCCACCTGCACCACACCGATTGGAGCGTCCGGCTCGGCGGCGACGGCCATCCCGAATTCGTCCCACCCGCCTGGCTCGACCCCGAACAGGTCCCCCGCCGCAACCAGTACCACCGGCGAACGTAAGCCCATATCCGACAGCCAGGTCACCCGGACGACACGCCCCAGCCCACGAGCGTCGCTATTCCGTGGGAACACCCACTCCGGTCGCGGGACTTACCGTTGCGTGATGGAGCTCGACCACTACTCCGTCGCCGAGGGCGTCGCCATCACGAGTGACCTGACGGGCCTGCGTCGCCTCGCCGATCTGGTGGCGACCGGGGGTAGGTTGAACCTCGCGCAGCGCGCTCAACCGGGACGCCTGCGGGGTGTCCTCGTCGGCCTGGCGGACGGCCCCGTTGCCATCAGTGTCGATGATCGCGGCTATCTCACCGTCCACGGCGGCGCGGAGAGCCGATCTGTCCTCGCCGACCTGCTACGGGACGTGGCCGCCATGGACGACGGCGGCCACGTTCACCTGGAGTACGTCGAAGGCCACGAGTTCCTGGCGCCGGACAGCGTGCCGCTCATCCTCAACAGCCCACACGGCGGGATGCCCCGACGCTAACCAGGCGACCGCACGATCACGCCAGCCGCCACACCCGGCCGTCAGAGGTCGGTGACGCGGATGCCGGCGTGCGCCTTGTAGCGCTTGTTGATGGCGATCAGGTTGGCGGTGAACGCCTCGATCTGGTGGGCGTTGCGCAACCGGCCGGCGTAGATGCCCCGCATGCCGGGAATCCGGGCGGCGAGCGCGCCGACGATGTCGACCAGCTCGCGGTCCTCGGTGCAGATCAGCACGTCCAGATCGATCCGGTCGACCTCGGGGTCGGCCAGCAGCGGAGCGCTGACGTGGTTGAACGCCGCGCAGACCCGGGAGTCGGGCAGCAACGCGGCGGCCTGCTGCACGGCGCTGCCTTCGGCGACGGGCAGCGCGTACGGGCCCTGCTTGTCGAAGCCGAGCGGGTTGACGCAGTCCACGACGATCCGGCCGGCGAGCGGCTCGGCGAGGGCGGCGACGGTGGCGGCGTGCCCGTCCCACGGCACCGCGATGATCACCACGTCGCTACGTCGGGCCACCTCTTCGTTTGCCGCACCGGTGACGCTGCCGCTGGCCGGCACCCCGGGCAGGGCGGCGATCTCGGCCGCGGACTCGGCGGCCCGCTCGGCCGACCGGGACCCGATCAGCACCGTCTGGCCGGCCCGCGCGAACCGGTAGGCGAGGCCCCGCCCCTGGTCGCCGGTGCCGCCGATGATGCCGACCGTCAGCCCGGACACGTCGGGCAGCCTGCTCGCGTCGTATGCCATGGCCTCATCCTCGCAAACCGCTCGCCCGGTCAGCAGCGCCAAACGCTGTGAGAATCCCCGCTGCCGTCACCGACCGCGCCGCCGAGGAACGGACCCGAGCGGGCGACCGTGCGCCGAGGACCAGGCGGGCGAGCGCGCCGCCGAGGACCAGGCCAGGTCCGGACCAGGGCCGGGCCAGGACCAGGCCAGGACCAGGCCAGGGCCGGGCCAGGACCAGGCCAGGAGCAGCGCCGGCGGCTCGGTCAGGCCAGCTCGAACAGGACGGTCCGGGCCGCCGGGTCGGCGGTGACCAGTCGGACCCGGACCCGTTCGCCGAGCGGCAGTTGGCCGAGGCAGCGGGCGCGTACCGGCGGGGCGTCCAGCGCGACGGTGCCACCGGGTGGTCGGGGCCGGGACTTGCCGTTGGGCGGGGCGTCGACGTCGAGGACGGCCGCATCGAAGGTCTCGCCCACCCGGTGCTCCAGCACCGCCGCCTCGGCCAACTCGACGGCGCCACGGGCGGCCGCCGAGGCGACCCGGTCGGTGCTCGCCATCACCTCGGGCAGCCGGGGCAGCGCGGCGCGGGCCCAGTCGGGCACCGGCTGGGCCGCGTGCAGGGCCAGGCAGACCTCTGTGGCGTACCGGTCGGCCAGCCGCCGCAACGGCGCCGTCACGTGGGCGTACGCGGCCGCCACGCCACCGTGTTCCGGCTGCTCCGGCAGCTCACCGTCGAAGGCGGTGTACGCGGCACCACGCATCAGCTCGGCCGCCTGGTCGATGAACGCGGCGGCACGCGGCTGGGCGGCGTCCAAACCGGCGATCACCTGACCCGGGCCCACGTCGTCGGGCCAGTGCACGCCCAGCGGGGCGGCGGCGGCCCGGAGCCGCTGCACCGCCTCCGGCTTGGGCGCCGGCATGGTCCGCAGAAGCCCGATCCGGCCGGCCAGCATGATGTCGGCGGCGGCCATCCCGGTCAGCAGGGAGATCTGCGCGTTGTGCTCCTCCATCGGCACCGGCGCGCACAGCACCAGCCGCCAACCCTCGCCGTCGGGTTCCAGATCCTGCTCGGGCAGCGGCAGGTTGATGGCCCCGCGTCGCAGCCCACGCGCGGTCAGCCGGTCGCCGATCTCCGGCAGCAGCGCGATCGGGTCGGGTAGCCGCCCGGTCGCGGCTGCCGCCTGCACCCCGGTGTAGTCGAGTTTGGCCCGGCTGCGGACCAGGGCGCGTTCCAGCTCGACGGCCACGGTGCCGCCGTCGGCGTCCAGGTCGATGGTCCACACCACCGCGGCCCGGTCGTCGTCGGGCAGCAGGCTGGCAGCGCCCTCGCTGAGGGTGTGCGGGTGCAGCGGCACGTTCCCGTCGGGCAGGTAGATGGTCTGCCCCCGCCGCCAGGTCTCCGCCTCCAACGCGCCACCGGGGGTGACGTGCGCGGCGACGTCGGCGATCGCGTACCGCACCCGATAGCCCCCGCCTGGGCGGCGGGCGAGGTGCATCGCCTGGTCCAGGTCCCGCGAGCTGGCGGGGTCGACAGTGACGAACGGTATGTCGGTGCGGTCGACGGACGGCTGCGGCGGTGCCGCGGCCGCCTCGTCGGCTTCACGCTGGGCGTCGGCCGGGAACTCCTCGGGCAGGCCGAGCTCGCGGCGCAACGCGCCGAAGTCGATGCGGGGCGCGAGTACGCGTCGGATGACCACGGCTCAATCCTGACAGCGCCACCGGTGATCCGCTTCCGGTGACCGGCCGAGATATCCGCCTGGCGAGGGGTGACCGACGCTCAGCCGGTCGCCTTACGGGCAGCGGCGCGGGTGCCCCGCGGGGCGGTGGCTCGGGCGGCGACCGGGCGGGCCGGCGACTTGCGGGCGGTCACCTTGCGGGCGGTCTCCTTGCGGGCCGGCGCCTTGACCGCGGCGGTCTTCTTCGCCGGGGCCTTCTTCGCCGCCGCCTTGCGGGCGGTGGCCGACGAGGTGCCCGTCGCCTTCGCGGTCGGTGCCTTCTTGGCCGGCGCCTTGCGGGCGCCGCCGCTGGGACGGGTGGACGCGGTCTTCTTCGCCGCGGCCGTCTTCTTGGCGGCGGACGCCTTGGTCGCGACCTTGCGCGCCGGGGCCTTTGCCGCGGTAGCGGTCTTCCGCGCCGGAGCCTTCGCCGCGGTAGCGGTCTTCCGCGCCGGAGCCTTCGCCGCGGTAGCGGTCTTCCGCGCCGGAGCCTTCGCCGCGGTAGCGGTCTTCCGCGCCGTGGATGCCGGGGCCCGCTTGGCGGTGGCGGTGGTCCTGGTCGTGGCCTTCTTCGCGGGAGCCTTCTTCGCGGGGGCCTTCTTCGCGGGGGCCTTCTTGGCCGCCGTGGTGGTCTTCTTGGCCGGGGCGCGCCCCGCGCCGCCGGCGGCCTTGCGGGCCGGTGCCTTCGCGGCAGCCGTGGTGGACTTACGCACGGGGGTGGTCCGGCTCGCCGCCGTGTTCCGCTCCGCCGCGGCGGTCTTCTTCGCGGTGGTGCGTCGGGCGGCCGGGCGCTTGGTGGCCTGCTGTGCTTCGGCCATCGTGGTTCCCTCCTCGGGGGACGTGCTCTCGCGTGCGTCCTCGCGGAGCACGAAATGCCTCGGCGCGAGCCCGTCCCGCGCCGCCTATCTGTCGTCCCCGGCCCAACGAGCGTCCTCGGCATCCCACGCCTCGTTCCGCTCCTGCACTCGTTGCAGGGCGTTCTCCGCGTCGGCCGCCGAGTCGTACGGGCCGAGAACGTGCTTGGCCGGACACACGTCGGCGTCCGTCTCGACCCGGTGATGCCGGGTGCACCAGTAGAACTGCCCACCACGTCCGCTGTCGCTCATGGGAATCACTGTGCACCGCGAACCGGCCGGCCGCCACCGGATCGCACAAGTCGCCGACGATCTCCACAGTAGATATGCATGGCGTTCGTCGGGCCGAAATGGCGAAACGGGTGGGACTGGAACACCAGAAGATGCGCAGGTGAGCCCCGCTGTGAGGTCGCCTCTATGATCGCCGGATGGCGACACCGGACTACATCGTGGGGTTACGCAAGCATGTTGGTCACGACCTGCTCTGGCTGCCCAGCGTCAGCGCCGTGATCCGCAACGACGCCGGCGAACTGCTGCTCGGCCAGCGCGCCGACGACGGACGCTGGTCGGTGATCAGCGGTTTCGTCGAGCCGGGCGAGCAACCGGCCACCGCGCTGGTCCGTGAGGTGCGCGAGGAGACCGGCCTGGAGGTGGCGCCGGTGCGGATGTCCAGCGCTGTCTCGCACCCGCACACGTACCCCAACGGGGACCGCTGCGAGTACCTGAACCTGGGGTTCCTGTGCCGGGTGGTGGCCGGCACCGCCCGGGTCAACGACGACGAGTCGCTGGCCGTGCGGTGGTTCCCGTTGGATCGGCTGCCCGAGCTGGACAAGCACGCCCTGCTGGTCATCGCGTACGCGCTGCGCGAGAACACGGTGGCCGGTTACCTGGAGCCGGGCACGACGTGGGACGACGTACCCGACTGAGATTCACACATGGGGTCGGCGCGAGGGCGACCGGCGCGGCGGGGGCCGACCGGGCGGCCCGGATGGTGTACGCCAGCGCGTACGGCATGCAGGCCAGGTAGAGCATGGGCTCCACCAGGACCCGGTTGGTGATCAGGAAGATCTCCCACTGGATCGGCCGGGGCAGGCCGAAGTTCCAGTCCGTCCAGCAGGCGAAGAGCCACAGCGGCGCGGAGATCGGGTCGACGCGTTCGCGTGCCTCGATCACCGGCCCGGCACCGATCCCGCCGGGGTACGTGTCGACGACGGCGAGGATCACCGCGAGGTCGGCGGCGACGAGTGCGCCGAGGACGCCCACCCACCAGGCGGCGCGGAGGCGACCCCGGGCGGCGAGGCTCGCCGCACCCCAGAGCGCCAGCGTCAGGCCGGCCAACCAGAGCAACAGACCGGGTACGGCACCGGCCAGGCTCTCGGCGTTGGTGACGTACAGGAACAGGATGACGGCCACGCCGACGGGGAGCACCACGCCGAGCGTTATGCGCAGTGGGCCGTCGAGGGCGCTGTGCCGGGCCCAGCGGGCGGCGAACACGGCCAGCAGGACCGCCAGCACGATGATGGAGAGCGCCCAGATCGGCTTCTGCGCCCGCTCCGCCCAACTCACCCGGAACATCAACACGTTGTGGACGGAGAACATCGCCAGCCCACCGACGGCAACGATCCCGACGCAGGCGATCGGGGACAGCAGCAACGCCGCAGCGGTCCGGCGGGCTCGACCGCGCAGCAGGTTGCGGTCGACGAGCGGGGCACCGGCGCGACTGACGGCAAGGCTCACCGCGAAGCCAACCATCCTCGTCCGGCGACCGCTCTCGGCCAGCACGTGCAGCTCGGCGGCCCACTCCCGGCGCAGGTCGTCGCGGACGTCGGCCGGCCAGCGACGCGCTGCCAACTCCAGCAGCACCTCGGCGATCCGACGGGTCACCACGCCGGCGCTCCGGTGGGCTCGGTGCCGCCCCACGAGGGACGACCGTCGGGAATCGCGGCACGCAGGTCGGCGAGCGCCTGGCGGGCCTGCGCCACCCCGACGGCGGTGAGCCGGTAGTAGCGGCGGGCCGGCCGCCCGGCCGCGACGGGATCGATCGCCTCCCAGTCGGCGGCCAGCCAGCCGGCCCCCTGCAACCGGTGCAGCACCGGGTAGAGCGTGCCGCTGGGCAGGCCGGTCAGACGCATCAGGTCCAGCCCGTAGCGCTGCGCGTCGGGCTCGGCGAGCAGCGCCCCGAGCACCTTCGCGACCGGAATCGTCATCCGCATCCGGCCACTGTATCGGAACTCTACATAGGGGTGGGTACCCGTTCGACGGGAATCCACAGCTCGGCGTCCGCCTGGGTGCCGTCCGCGGACACCCGCACCCGGGAGATCTCCGGTCCAGGACGGCTGCGGTACGGGTTGGACGGAAACCACTGGGTGAACACGTCGCGCCACAGGTACTGCACCGCCTGCGGAAACGCACCGGACGTGGTGAACACCGCCCACGACCCGGCCCGCACCGGCAGCGCGTCCAGGTCCTCCGGCGGCACGGCGCCGGTCACCACACCGTGCCAGTAGTCCAGCTCGGTGCCCTCCTGCCGGCTGTCGGCGAGGTTGTCGCTGACGTTGACGATCCCCTTCGGCTCCTGATCGGAGAGCGCCTCGATCCGCTCGGTCGTCTCCTTGTCGATGCTCCGGATGAACGCGACGATCGTCGGGTTCATCCCCTCGTGCACCAGCGGGACCCGGGCCTTGCGCCCCACCAGCGCGAACGCGTCCTTGTCGACGATTCGGTACTCCATGCTGCCGCTCCCTTCGACGGTGAGTCGGAAGGACATCCGGGGCTGGGCGCGCAGCGCTGCCCCCGTACGCCGAGCAACTCCTGGCCCCACGCCGTGTACGGCGTGGAACGCTCGGGCGAACGCCTCCGCCGAGCCGTAGCCGTAGTGCACCGCGACGTCGAGCAACGTCCGCTTCCCCGCCAGCACGTCCGCACCGGCGACGGTGAGCCGCCGCCGACGGATGTACTCCGACAGCGGCATTCCGGCCAGTGCGGAGAACAGCCGCCGGAAGTGGTACTCCGACGTCAGGGCGATCCGCGCCAGCTCGGCCACCTCGATCTTCTGGTCGAGGTGCCGCTCGATGTACGCCATGGCCTCGTTGAGCCGCTCCAGCACCCGGGCCTCCTTCCCTTTCGAGCACTGACGCTAGGTCGCGGGGTCGGTGGCCCACCCGACATGCGGTGCCCGCATCGGTCGGGTGGGCCGGCACCGATCGTCGTGTCGTAGCCTGGCGGACTTTGCTTCTTGAGGAGGTTGACGTGGCCGAGTATCCGCAGGACGTCGTGCAGCGCTTCCACGGCACCCCCGAACAGGTGGACGCCGGCCTGGTCGGCGAGCCGCCACGGACCTGGGCGTCCGTCGTCATCGAGGAGTACGACCGGGCCTGGGCGCAGCGATTCGTCGCCCTCCGCACGTCGATCGTCGAGACGCTGGGCGACGTGGCCCTCGGTGTGGAACACGTGGGGTCCACGGCGGTGCCGGGGCTGGCGGCCAAGTAGCCGGGTGGAACGACCTGGGCCGACGGTTGATAATCCTGGCGGTCACTCTGCCGCGCAAAGGGGTCTTCCATGGTGCGATGGCACTGGGTCGTCGGGGTGGTGGCGGCGATGCTCGCTGGTTGTGACACCGACGCAGACGCCACTGTCGACGCCGCGCTACCCCGCGGCGAGAGCCTCGGTGAGCTGCGTCAGCAGGCACGGGAGGCCTTGACCCGGTACGACCGGGCCGTGATCGACGCCGGTGGCGCTGGCGCCGTCACCCCGACACCACCACCGTGGAACTCCCCGCCGGGCATCGCCATCGAATCGGCGACCACAACCGGGGCCGGTACGCAGCTGACCGTCGACTTCACCGGCGCCATCGGGCCGGCGACCAGAAGCTGTGGCGCCGACTACCACGCGGAGTCGGTCGAGTCGGCCAACGCCGTCGTGGTCATCGTCATCGCGCAGCACCACAACAGTGGCGAGGTGTGCACCCTGGCGGGTGCCCCGCGTACCGCGACCCTCAATCTGGCCCAACCGCTGGGCAAGCGGCCGGTCCTCGAGATACGCCAAGGGCAACCGGTCCCGCTCACCCTCAAGTGAGCGCGCCGTGCTCAGCGCGGAGGTCACGCGCAGATCTTGGACAGTTTCCGTTCCGAGCTAGTTCCGAGCTAACGGTAAGTGTCCAAGATTCGGCCGTACGCCGGGGATGTGAGCCTGTCAGTGACCATCCGGATTCGTCAGGAACAGTCGAAGCGGTAGTCGAACGGCCTGGTGGGGCAGGCGGTGCAGACGAACAGGTAGATCCCGCCGGCATCGCCCAGCATGAGGCCGCTCGGGTTCTGGATCGTCCGCCACGGGTGATCGTCGTCGGTGTCCCACCCCCAACCGGCCATCGCCGGACGATCCTCTACCGGAATCCACCGCTTCTCGTCACCGCGGCTGAACTCCCAGCTGGCGACCGTCAGCAGATGGTCCATGGACGAGCCGCACTCGCAGACCGGCCAGTCCGGAGACTGGGTCCAGCCGGGGTAACCGCCGACCTTGATCCCCGAGGCGACCGCCAGATCGGATTCGTACTCCCAACCGGTCTCCTGCGCGACCTGCCTCATCGTGCCCTCGATCTGCGGCCACACGGCACCCGGGAGGTCCCAGCCCGGGTACTCGGTGACCCGCTCCGGGTCGAGCACGCACGGGTTGGGGACGTGCGCTGGATCTGACTCCACATCCGGTACGGGCATTTCCCGAAGCCGGGTGCCGATGTCGGCGCGACGACGCCATCGCAGTGCAGGGCGAGGTGTCGTCCACGGGTCATGGTCGAATGGGCACCACAGGACCTGCAGCACGTCCGTGCCCACTGGGAACGGCACTTCGGGCACGTCCTCGGCCAGCAACTGCGCCACCGGCACCAGCGGTGCCGCCGGCTCGCCCGGAGAGTCGCGGTAGTGGTCGCCGGGCTCCGGCCCGTCGCACATCGGCCAGGCTTCGTCGGCCGGCCACAGCAGCGGGCCGCCTACCGAACTCTGCTCCGCAGTCGGCGAACCCGGGCGGGGATGCAACCGGACGGTCGTCCGGGCCAACGGCGCAACCGCCGGAAAGACCTGCGGCACGTCGATGGGGCTGGAGGGGGTGGTGTGCACGCCGCCGATCGTAGGAGGCGCGCAATCAGCGTGCTCAGCGCGGCGGCTGCTGCATGATCCAGGTGGGCACCGGCGCCGACAGGGAGCCCACCACCTCCCAGCCGGCCCGGCGGTACAGCTCCACGTTGCCCGGGTTGCTGGTCTCCAGGATCGCCGGCAGGCCGTCGGCGGCGGCGGCGGCACGATCCAGCCCGACCCGCATGACGGCCCGGCCCCAACCGCGTCCGGCGCTGTCGGGGTGGGTACCCAGGACGCCGAGATACCAGAAGGGGTACGTCGGCAGGGCGTCGTGCACGACGTCGTCGTAGCCCTGCACCCGGGCCAGCACGTCGGCCGGGTAAGGATCCTCCGACGACCCGTGCGCGGGGGCCGCGCCGGCAGCCGGTTGCCCGGCCGGTGGCTCCCAGATGGCGACCGACGCGCCCCCACCGATCGTCCAAATCGACGAGCGGTGCACCCGCTTGTCGAAGAGGTGCCCGAAAAAGGCGGCGGCGTAGCGCGGGTAGGTCTCCTCGTCGGGGAACAGGTACCGCAGGACGGGATCCTTGACGAACGCGGCGACCAGCGAACCGACCACCGCGTCACGGTCGGCTGGGGTGGCGATGGTGATCTCGGGCGCTGTCACAGCGGTCGACACTATCCGGAAAAGCACCTTGACCCTGACATGGTGGCGGACCGGAGACTGGTCCCATGGACCTCGATGACTACCGCAGACACTCCCCCTACAGCGACCCCGGGCGGCACGGCGGGCTCCTCGACGCCGTGTCGACCGACATCCCCACCGTGGCGGCGACCGCCCGCAATGTGATCGTCCACTACCGGGCCGGCGGCGTCGAGCTGCCCGGCGACCGGCTGGAGGAGGTGAACTGCCGCTGGGTGGACCGCATCCTCGACACCGACCAGTCCCGATTTCCGCTGCCCCTCACCGCCGATCGTCCGGCCGTGGACCGGGTGGCCGGCTGCTGTCGGGACCACACGCTGCTGTCGGTCGCGATCCTCCGTCAGCACGGCATTCCCAGCCGCAGCCGGGTCGGTTTCGCCTCGTATTTCATGCCCGGTTGGCACCACGATCACGTACTGGTGGAGTACTGGAACGGCCACCGCTGGGTCTGGGCCGACCCGGAGCTCGACCCGGCCGGCGACTGGGGGTTCGACGGCTACGACATCGACCCGAAGGCCGGGCTCTTCGACTCGGCAGCCCGGGTGTGGTCGGCGTACCGGGCGGGCACGATCGACCCCGAGGTCTACGGCGTCAGCCCGGAGTTGCCGATCCGTGGCGCCTGGTTCATCCACGACTACGTCCTGCTCGAGCTGGCCCACCGGCAGAAGGACGAACTGCTGCTCTGGGACAGCCTGGACGCGATGACCGACGACGTCACCACCGCCGATCTCACCCTCGTGGACGAGATCGCCGCGTTGCTGCTCGCCGCCGACGGCGGCGACGACGCCGCCGCGGAGAAGACACTCGCCGACCGGTACGCCAGCGACGCCCGGCTCCGCCCCGGCTCGCGGGTACACAGCGTCTCGCCGGTCTCCGACACCGTCAGCACTGTCGACCTGCGCCGCTGAGCGGGCCCAGGGAGGTTACGCCCTACCCAAAGGTGAAGGCGTACGCCTCGGCGCCGGGCTCGTCGAACGTGATCTTGAGGGTCCGCTCCCGGACCGCGCCGTCCAGACGTTGACCAGGACGACGCGCCTGCCCAGGTCGGCGGGGCCGAGTGGTTCGGAGTTGAGCCACTCGGCCGCCCCGGTCAACGGGGCAGGTGCACGGCCATCTAGCGAAGTGACCGGAAGGCGGTGCGAAGTTCTTCGGTGAAGATCGTCGGCTGTTCCCAGGCCGCGAAGTGCCCGCCCACGTCGAGCGTGTTGTAGTAGATGAGGTTCGGGTACGCCTGCTCGGCCCAGCTCCGCGGCGCCTCGTACAGCTCGTCGGGGAAGACGCTCACGGCGACCGGGACGTTCACGCCCTTTGCGGCGAAGAACGACAGCTTGTTCTCCGCGTACAGGCGGGACGCGGAGATCGCGGTGTTCGTCAACCAGTAGAGCGAGATGTTGTCCAGGATGTCGTCGCGGGTGAGGCCGGCTTCGGCCCCGTCGAAGACCTGCGCGATCAGGTCAAGACTCCTCGCGTCGTGGTCGAGCAGGAAGGCCGCCAGGCCGGCCGGAGAATCCGCCAGCCCGGTCAGCGTCTGCGGACGTGTCGCCATCATGAGGGCGTACGCGACGTGCTTCCAGACGAAGTTGACTTCCTCGGCGGCACGCATCTCGTCGTCGGAGAGACCGGATGGCAGCGAGCCCATGGCGTTGTTCGCGCCGGTGGTGTCGCCTTGGAACAACAGGTCGATCTCGGGTGGGACCGCACCGGGCATGTTGGTGTGGATGCCGAGCAGTTCCGGAGGGGCCTGGACGCCCATCTGGTCCACGATGACCGCGCCCCAGTCGCCGCCCTGTGCGACGAACCGGTTGTAGCCGAGCCGGTCCATCAGCTCCGTCCAGGCGGTCGCGATCTTCTGTGGGTTCCACCCCGGCTCCCTCGGCTTTTCGGAGAAGCCGTGGCCGGGCAGCGAGGGAATCACCAGGTGGAAGGCGTCCGAGGCGCTGCCGCCGTACGCCGTGGGATCGGTGAGCGGCTCGATGATCTTCAACTGCTCGATGATCGACCCGGGCCACCCGTGGGTGACGATGAGCGGCAGCGCGTCCTCATGCTTCGAGCGCACGTGGATGAAGTGGATGTCCACCCCGTCGATGGTGGTCATGAACTGCGGTAGGGCATTCAGCCGCGCCTCGACCTTGCGCCAGTCGTACTCATTCTCCCAATAGCGGGCGACGGCCTGGATCGTCGCGAGTGGCACGCCCTGCGACTGGTCGTCCACCGTTTCCCTGTCCGGCCAGCGGGTGGCCCTGATGCGCCTCTTCAGGTCGTCAAGGTCGGCCTGGGGAATGTCGATCGAGAACGGCCGAATCTCCGTGGTGCCCGGACGAATCTTGGTTGTGACAGCCATGCGTGTTTCCTCTCCGTCTCGGTTTGCGCCTCGCGAGGAGAAATCAGGGGTGAAAGGCTCTGCCCGGACTTGTGTGCCAACGAGATGGGCACGCCGCCGCCATAGTTCGGAGCCTAGAACGCCGCGCCCCGGGCCCGTGGCGATACAGCTCGTCAGCGCGTCTGCTCGGGGGCCGCGACGGCCTGCTCGGCGGCGCGGCTGACCTGCTCCCAACCCGCCCAGGTGTCCATCCGCCGACGGGAGATGTCGAACGCCAGGTCGTACACCATGCTGCCGAGCAGGAGCCGCAGCGGCGGGTCGTCGCTGTCGACCAGCCGCAGCAGCGCCTCGGCGGCCAGCCGGGGTTCGCTGTCGATCGAGCCTTCCGCCCACTGGCGCTCCAGCTCGGCGCGCAGCGGCGCGTAGGCGTCCATCGGGGTGGTGGCGCGCACGCTGGTGTAGAGGTCGGTCCAGTAGCCGCCCGGCTGCACGATGCTGACAGTGATGTCGAAGGCCGCCGCCTCCATCGCCAGGGCCTCACTCATGCCCTCCAGGGCGAACTTGCTCGCGCTGTACAGGCCGGTGCTCGGAAAGCCGCCGAGCGCGGCGATGCTGGAGACCTGCACGATGTGGCCGGACCGTTGGGCGCGCAGGTGCGGCAGCACCGCCTGACTGACCCAGAGCGCGCCGAAGAGGTTGACCTCGAACTGGGCGCGCGCCTCGGCTGCGGTGAACTCTTCGATCATGCCCATGGACAGGGTGCCGGCGTTGTTGACGACGATGTCGAGCCGGCCGAAGTGCTCGACGGCGGTGTTCGCGGCGGCGATGACCGCCGCCCGGTCGGTCACGTCGAGGGTCAGGGCCAGCAGCCGGTCGGCGTACTTCTCGTCGAAGTCGCCCTGGGTGATGGTCCGGGCGGCGGCGACCACCCGGTCACCGCGGTCGAGGGCGGCGTCGGCGAAGGCGCGGCCCAGGCCGCGGCTGGCACCGGTGATGAACCAGGTACGCATGGGATTCTCCCGTTTCATTTTTGAGACGAGACGGTTCGTCTCGTGATGCGCCGAGACTAGGTCCGTGCGCCGCCACCGTCAAGACGAGACGGTTCGTCTCGCCCGCTGGTATCGTTCTGCCCATGACGCCCAACACGGCCCGCCGGAGAGAGACCTCCCGCCGCGCCATCCTCACTGCGGCCTTCGACCTGCTTCAGGAAATGGGGTACGCGAAGCTCAGCATCGAGGGCATCGCCGCGCGGGCCGGCGTCGGCAAACAGACCATCTACCGCTGGTGGCAGTCGAAGGGCGCGGTCATCTTCGACTCCTTCCTCATGCTCAGCGAGACCACCGAGGGTGGGCCGCCGACCCTGCCGGACACCGGCGACCTGGCGGCGGACCTGACCCTGGTGCTGCGTGCGACCGTCGAGGAGATGAACGACCCCCGGTACGAGCAACCGATGCGCGCGCTGGCCACCGAGATCGCGCTCGACCCCGAGCTGGCCGCGGCGTACGCCGAACGGTTGGACGGCCCGTTGAAGGAGGCCAAGCGGCAGCGCCTCCGCAGCGCCCAGCGGGCGGGCCAGATCGCCGAGGACATCGACCTCGACGTGGCGGTGGACCTGATTTGGGGTCCGTTGTTCAGCCGCTGGCTGCAACGCAGCGGCCCGCTCACCGCCGAGTACGCCGACCTCGTCGTGAGCACCGCCCTCAACGGACTGCGCCCCCGCCGCTCCGCCGAGTGACGATCGGTGGGACGGCTTTGCGCTGCCACAGCACGGTGCGGCAACATCAGGCGCCGTGACGGCACCAGGCACGGCCCCCGGCGACGACATCCCGGCCGGCGACGACGGCACGCGCCGGTCGAGTCGGCGGGTCCGGCACTGGTTGGCTGGCGCCGGGGTCACCGCCCTGGCCGCCGTACTCGGGATCACCCTCGCCGTCCGCGGCGGCGCCACCCCGGCCTGCGCCGCGCCGCCGACGGGCAACGCCGTCCACAAGGGAACCGCCAGCTTCTACGACGCGGGCCGCTCGGGTGGCAACTGCTCCTTCCCCGGCCCGCCGGCGGACCGGCTCTACGTGGCCCTCGGCGCGTCCCAGTACTCCGGATCGGCGGCCTGCGGCAGTTACCTGGAGGTGAGCGGCCCGAAGGGCACGGTCCGGGTCATGGTGATGGACCAGTGCGGCGGCTGCGGCCCCAGCAAGATCGACCTCTCCACCGAGGCGTTCACCAGGATCGCCGACCGGTCGCAGGGCATCGCGTCCGTGACGTACCGGGCGGTGGTGAACCCGCCGCTCGACGGAGGGCTCACCTTCCGGATCAAGGGCGGCGCCTCGAAGCACTGGTTCGCGGTGCAGGTCGGCAACCACGGCAACCCACTCCGCTCGGTCGAGGCGAAGGGACCGGGCGGCGGCTTCCGCAAGGCCGCCCGGCAGAGCGACAACCACTGGACCATCGAAGGCGGGATCGGCCCCGGGCCCTACAGCATCAGGGTCACCGACGCGTACGGACGCCAGGCGACCGCCACCGGCATCCGCATGGTCATCAAGCAGGTGCAACGCAGCACGGCCACCCTCGCCAGCGCCTCCCCCACGCCCAGCAGCTCGCCCTCAGCCCCTCCAACCCCCAGCGCGGTGCCCTCGCCTACCCCGGCGGAGTCGATAGCACCCACGACGACAGTTGAAGCCCTCGCTGGCGCCGCGCCACTCGACCGCCCCCGCTGCTGACTCTCGGGACCTTCACGGCGCGTCTCGCCACCCGACGTGTCGGCTGGGCCAAGGTCAACATCCCCGGATGGAGTACTAGGCTCGGGGGGTGTCCGAGCAGCGCAGCCTTCCGCTGTGGGCGGGACGCACGGCCGCGCTGCTGGGCATCGTGCTCGTCGCCTTCACCCTGCGCCAGGCGGTTGCGACGATATCGCCGATCCTCGGCAACATCCGGGTGGACATCCCGATATCGAACATCGGCGTCGGGCTGCTCGGCACGTTGCCACCGATCCTGTTGGCGGCATCCGGGTTCGTCGCGCCGCGCGTCGCCCGTGGCTTCGGCCTCGACGGCGGCATCGTGCTCGCGCTGCTGCTCATGACCCTCGGCCATCTCGTGCGCGCGTTTGCCCCGGGCTTCGCGGTGCTGCTCGGCGGCAGTGTCGTCGCGCTCGCCGGTACGGGAATCGGCAATGTGCTGCTGCCGCCGATCGTGCGGCGCTACTTTCCCGACCGGGTGGCGCTGCTGACCGCCGTCTACGTCTGCGTCGTGGGTGTGGGCACGGCCGTGCCCGCCGCGGTCGCCGCTCCGGTCGCCGAGCAGGTCGGCTGGCGGTTCTTGCTCGGCGTCTGGTCGGTGACCTCGGTAGTCGCGCTCGTTCCGTGGCTGGTCATCATCGCGCGGGAGCGCCGCCAGCGACGCTCGGATGCCGTCGCCGTCGAGTCCCCGCCTTCCGCCCTCGTCACGCGACTGTGGCGGTCACGCGCGGCCCTGTCGATCACCGTCGTGTTCTCGACCAGCACGATCTGCACCTACGCGGCTTTCGCGTGGCTGCCCGAGATCCTCGGCGACATCGCCGGCTCGACGCCGACCGAGGCCGGTGTGCTGCTCGCCGTCACCGGCATCATCAGCGTGCCCGGCGCATTCATCGCTCCCCTACTCGTCGCGCGGCTGCGCAATGTCGGCTGGCTGATCGCCGCCGGTGTCGCCAGCTTCGTGTTCGGCTACCTCGGCCTGCTGCTCGCGCCCGCGACACTCACACTGCTCTGGGTACTGCTCATCGGCTCGGGGTCGATCCTGTTCCCGGTCTGCCTCGTGCTCATCAACGTTCGCACTCGAACCCATGGCGGCACCGTCGCGCTGAGCGGCTTCGCCCAGGGGGTCGCGTACGCGCTCGGCGCGCTCGGTCCGCTGGTCGTCGGGCTGCTGCACGACGTGAGCGGCGGGTGGACCCTGCCGCTGCTGTTCCTGCTCGCTGTCGCCCTCGTGGCGACCATCCCGGCGATCACGCTTGCCAGGCCCGCGTTCGTCGAGGACGAGCTCGCCCGCTAACGCACCGCTGGACCACAGTGGCGATCCTCGCCGACCCCTTCCTCGTCGCTGGCGAAAGAGAGAAGCGACACCCGCCAAGGCCCGTTGACATGCGTTTCAGATGAGTGACAGCGTTGTCATCGACTCATTTCCTCCATATGAGACGAGGAGCATCTTGCTCTATCGGAACTCACACCGCCGCCGCGCGACAGCAGCTGCCGCGGTCGGCATCCTCATCACGGGGCTGGCGCTCGCGCCCTCCGCGCCGGCCCAGGCCAGCCCTCACAAGGCGCAGGACGCAGCCGTACGGTCGGGTGACGCACGCTTCGAGGTGCTGTCCCCGACCCTGATCCGCACCGAGTACCAGAAGGACGGCCGGTTCACCGACGCCGCCACGTTCAACGCCATCGGGCGCGACGACTTCCCCCGTACGCGATTCACGAAGCGCGTCGAGCACGGCTGGCTCACCATCGACACCGGCGCCATGACGTTGCGGTACCGGGTCGGCTCGGGCGCGTTCACCGCCGACAACCTCACCGTGCAGCTCAAGGCCGGCAAGCAGACCGTGCAGGGCCAACCCTGGGCCGGCCACACCGCTCCGGACTGCACGTTCGGCGCACTCTGCGAGGCCGAGTCGCTGCAACTGGACGGTCCCGGCGTGGCCACCGACCACCAGGGATTCACCGGACGCGGCTTCGCGGCCGGTTTCGCCTCGTCCGGCGACTCGGTCACGTTCGCGCTCGACGCCCCGGCAGCCGGCACGAAGCAGCTCACCCTCCGGTACGCCAACAGCACCGGCGGCGACGGCCAGAACGTGGCCCGCACCCTGACGGTTCAGGTCGACGGCGATGCCGGCCACACGCTGACGCTGCCGCCCACCGCGAACTGGGACACCTGGGGCACGGCCAGCGTGCCGGTGGACCTCACCGCCGGCCGGCACGAGATCAGCGTCGTGCGCGGTCCCAACGACTCCGGCAACGTGAACGTCGACAGCCTCGCCGTGGTCAACCCGGGTGACCCGTTCCCGGCGCCGGCCCCGCCCCAGCCGCAGCCCCTGCGGTTCGGCACGCTGGCAGAGGCCGAGACCGGCACGCTGACCGGCGGCGCGCGGCCCGCGAACGACCACAACGGCGCATCCGGTACGGGATTCCTGGCCGGCCTGGAAAGCACCAGCTCCGCCGACATGCTCACCGTGACTGATGTTCCGTCTACGGGTGACTACCAGGTGCAGATCCGCTACGCCAACGGCCAGGCCGGCGCCCAGCCGATCCAGACACGCACCATGTCGATCACCGCGGGCACGGCGGCACCGGTCACGGCGACCCTGCCGCCGACCAGCGGGTGGGACTACTGGAACACCGTCTCCGTCCCGGTCCACCTCGACCGCGGCACCAACACCGTGACGCTGGGCTGCCCCACCGACGCCAGTTGCAACGTCAACGTCGACACGGTCGCCGTCACGAGCAAGGACTCCCCGCTACTCGCCCCGCACGCGCCGCTCGGCGGCTACCGCCGGGGCCTGGACGGCGTGTCCGGCGCCGCACTGACCGCCCCGGGCCTGCTCTACCAGGACGGCTGGTACCTGCTCGACGACTCGGCCTCGGCCCTGAGCACCACCAAGCCCCGGCCCGCCCCGGAGCAGGACGGCTACGTCTTCGGGTACGGGCAGGACTTCACCCGTGGCCTGAAGGACCTGTCCACCCTGACCGGGCCCACGAAGCTGCTGCCCAAGTGGGCGTACGGGGTGTGGTACTCCGAGTACTACGACCGCACCGCCACCCAGTTCCAGGACCTGGTGGCCCGGGCGAAGGCCGAAGGCGTACCCATGGATGTTCTTGTCCTTGACACCGACATCAAGGCGCCGGACAAGTGGAACGGCTGGAGCATCGACCCCACCCGGATCCCCGACCCGAAGGCGTTCTTCGACTGGGCCCGCAAGCAGGGCCTGCACACCGGCATCAACATCCACCCGAGCATCCTCGGCTCGGACCCGAAGTTCGCGCAGGCGCAGGCCACCGCGAAGGGCAAGCTCCAGCGCGTCGGCTGCAACGGCGGCCCCGACTGCTACGCGTTCGACTTCGGCGACCCGGACCAGCTCAAGGCGTACCTGCAGCTCCACGACGAGATGCTGCCGAAGGGCAGCAAGGGCCCGGACCTCTGGTGGCTGGACTGGTGCTGCGACAACACCAAGTCCTCGCTCGCCGGGGTGACCGCCGACGCGTGGATCAACCAGCAGTACGCCGACAAGACCGGCTTCGCCTTCTCCCGCGCGTACGGGTCGTTGCAGGCCGGCGGCTACAGCAGCCCCACCCCGGTGTCCACCGGACCGTGGGCCGACAAGCGCACCACGCTGCACTTCACCGGCGACACCACCAGCAACTGGCAGACCCTCCAGATGGAGGTCGGCTACACGCCGGGCGAGTCGGCAGCGACCGGGCTCGCCGCGGTCAGCCACGACATCGGCGGGCACACCGGCGGCCTCCAGGAGCCGGGCACCGAACCGGGCAGCACCAAGCTGCCCGACGACCTCTACGCCCGGTGGGTCCAGTTCGGCACGTTCCAGCCGATCGACCGGCTGCACTCCAACCACAGCGACCGGCTGCCCTGGCAGTACGGCCCGGCGGCGAACGCGTCGGCAAAGAAGTTCCTGAACCTGCGGAAGGAGCTGCAGCCGTACACCTACGCCGCCGCCAAGGAGGCCACCCGCACGGGCACGCCCATCGTCCGGTCGATGTACCTGGCGTACCCGAATGAGCAGGCCGCGTACGCCACCGCCGGATCCCAGTACCTCTACGGCCCGGACTACCTGGTGGCACCCGTGACGACGCCCGGCACCACCGCCACCACGTCGGTGTGGTTCCCGCCGGGCAACAGCTGGACCGACATCTTCACCGGGAAGACGTACCGGGGCGGCACCACGCAGGACATCACCACCACGCTGGACACCATGCCGGTGTTCAAGAAGCACTGACAGCCTGGCTTGACACCGGCCGGGTGGGGTCCAACCCCACCCGGCCGGTTCGTTTCTTCTGCTGGACTCAGCGTCGGCGAGGTCGGCGGGCCAGCGACAGCCAGCCGAGGAAGCGGGCGTGCAGCGCGGGCAGGTCGGGGCGCAACCCCAGGTTGTACGCATCGTCGATCGCGTCGTGCATGGACGCGGCCAGGTAGAAGGCCAGCGCGATCGAGTGGCCGTAGAACTCGGCGGCGAGGGCGAGCTGAGCTGGGCCGCACGGCCAGGGCGCGGCGCAGTTGCGGCACCGCCACGCTGGACGCATCGGCAGGTGCGGGCGCGGGCGGACGGTCATCCGATCCGCACCGGACGCCGCCGGCGTTTGGCTGGCCTGGTCGGCAGGGCTTGCATCCGTACGCCCGCACGCACCACGTACAGCTCGCGCCGCGCCACCGCGTCGCCCGCCGCGTTCAGCTGGTAACCCTCAATCCAGACCCATCCGTCGTACGTGTGCCGCTCGGGCAACTCGCGGATGACGCGTACGAAGATCGGGCGCAGGAACTGCACGCTCGCCGCGGCGGTCAGGTGGATTACGTCGCCAGCCTTCATCTTTCCGAACTTCTCGGACTTGTCGTAGGGCACGGTCTTCCCCTGGGTGCCGTTGGGAAGGGGCCGCTCCCGTGAGTGCTCGCCCGTCGGAAGCGGCCCCGCTGCGAACGCGACCACCGGATCTCGTGGGCCTGCCAGCCGCGCCGCCTGGTGACACTCTGCTGTGGAGGCCACTACGCTCGGAAGGGATCGCAGGCGGCCGGGCCGGAGCTGGCAGAACAGGCTCCAGGCGTGTGGCACCTCGGGTAGTCGATCTCCGATTTGAGGAGAGTTGTATGGCTGACGTGCCGAGTCCCCTCGCGGACTTCATCGTGAGCGAGATCCGCCGCGCTCGCGGAGCGTCCGGGATGACGCAAGAGGCGTTCGGCCGGGCAGCAGGCTTCAGCGCCTCGCACGTCAGCGCCGTAGAGAGCGGCACCCGAGCGCTGACGATGGACTTCATCAAGGGCGCTGATCGAGCTTTGAAGAACGGCGGACTCTTCGAGCGCCTGGCGACAAAGTTCGGCGCGCCGTCGTGGTTCCTGCCCTGGCTGGACGCCGAGCGAGAGGCGACACAGCTTCGCTACTTCGAGCCCAACCTGATACCCGGCCTGCTACAGGTGGAGCACTACGCCCGCACCGTCCTGCGGACAGACGAGAGCCTCACCGACGACGAGGTTGAGCAGCGCGTCCAAGCGCGCATGAGCCGGCAAGCGATCCTGACTGGCGAGCGTCGGCCACAGTTCGTCGCCGTGCTGGACGAAGGCGCGATACGGCGCACAGGTGATGATCTCGGCGGGATCATGGCTCAGCAGATCGCCCATCTCGTCGCGATGGCCGAGCTTCCACACGTTCACGTCCACGTCGTACCGGCTGCCAGCGGCCTACACATCGGGCTGTCCGGACCGTTCGCACTGGCCCGGTCCAAGGAGGGCGTGTGGGTAGGCCACCTCGAAAACCAGCTTGGCGGTGACGTCATCGACAAGGACGATGAGGTAGCTACGCTTCAGGCAAGGTGGGAGAGCGTCCGGAACGAGACGCTACCTCGCCGGCAGTCCATCGACCTGCTGAAGGAAGTTGAGAGCCATCATGGACCTCAGTAGCGCCCAGTGGCGCAAGTCCACCCGCAGCGGCGCGAGCGGCGGCAACTGCGTCGAGGTCGCTGACAACCTGCCCGGTGTCGTTGGCGTCCGGGACAGCAAGGACCCCGCCGGCCCGGCTCTGACCTTCGGTCCGGCTGCTTGGCGGGCATTCGTCGCGCAAGTCTCCGGGCACGCCTGACGAGGCCAGACGCGACCAAGTCGAAGCCCCCACGCCAGCGCCGACTGTCCAACGAGCTGATGAAGGAAGTACACGGCCATCATGGACCTCACTAACGCCATCTGGCGCAAGTCCCGGCGCAGCGGATCGTCCGGGGGCAACTGCGTCGAGGTCGCCGACAACCTGCCCTACATCGTGGGTGTTCGGGACAGCAAGGACCCTGCCGGCCCGGCCCTCACCTTCGGTCCGACAGCCTGGCGCGCGTTCGTCGCTCAGGTAGCCGAGCGGCCGTAGTCCGGGTGCGACCGGGACCGCGTAGTCCCGGTCGCAACAATGGATCAGGTGAAGATGGCGCCCATCATGGTGGCGGCGGTGTTACCGCGCGGGCGGCGCGTTCTCCGACGGCTGCTGCCTGCTCCGGGGTTCCGAACATGCCAGCCTCGCTGATTTGAATCGGGGCGAAGTCAGCCGGAACGACTGATCGATCAGAGCGACGCTTCGGAAACCTGCTGTGGATAGCATCGCTTGTGCCAACTCTCCATGTACTCCGGGTCTTCTGTGGTCCCGGCGGTCAGTGCGGAAATCAGCTGGGCGTCGTTCTTGACGGCCCTGCCGTGGCCGCTGGGCAGGACCGTCAAGCCGTGGCCGCGCGGTTGGGTTTCAGCGAAACCGTCTTCGTCGACGACGCCGGCACCGGGGTCGTCGACATCCATACGCCGAGCGTGCGGCTGCCGTTCGCCGGGCACCCCCTGGTGGGCACGTCCTGGTTGCTGAGTCGACGCCACGCCAGCCCGGCACTCCTGCACCCGCCGGCCGGCCCGGTGCCCACCTGGCAGGAGGGCGAGTTCACCTGGATCAGGGGTCGCGCGCAGTGGGCGCCCGACAGGCTCATGCAGCAGTACGCCTCAGCCGAGGAAATTTGCGCGCTGCCGGGTCCGCCGCCCGGTGAGGGATGGCTGTACGCGTGGGCGTGGCAGGACCAGGCCGCCGGCCGAGTGCGTACCAGGGGATTTCCTCGCCGGGGCGACGGCATCATCGAAGATGAGGCCACCGGAGCGTCCGCGATCGTGCTCACCGCCGAGCTGCGCCGGGCGCTGAACATCACGCAGGGCAAAGGGTCTCAGATCCTGACCCGACCGGGCCCGGACGACACCGTCGAGGTCGGCGGCCGGGTCACCCTTGAGGAAACCCGCACTCTTTAGAGGAAATACCACGCCAGGCACCCGCTCAGGGCGTCCCGCGCATTGAGCAGCAGCGAATACTCGCCGGGCGTTGTCTCGATCATGAGAAGCAAGGTCATCGGGGAAGAATGGCAGCCGCCCGTAGCCGGCGACACGAATCGCGTCGTCGCTCTGCCGGGATCAGCGTGGCCGAGGTACGACGCGGCCGCCTTGACGGCAGCGTGAACGTCACCGGGTCGCATCGTTAGACCGAGGACGCCACGGCCCTGGTCCGCCACCCAGCAGAAAAAACCAGGTCAGGACCTCAAGGCTCTGAGCTGACCTACGCATTACGAGTGTGTCGCTCCAGCGCGGGCGACGGACGAGTCGACCTGTACGCCGGATTCTGTGCGCGGCGCGTACCCCGAGGGGTTTGCGCCGGCGGCGGCCATCCATCTCGGCCTGCCGTTGCCGGCAGGCTCTAGCGGCCTACCCGCAGACATCGGGCGGGCAGCCCTCAAGCGTCTGCGCCGGGTCGTCATCTTGCGGTGACGGCCCTTGCTTGGCCTTGCTCCGGGTGGGGTTTACCGAGCCACCCCGGTCACCCGGGGTGCTGGTGGGCTCTTACCCCACCGTTTCACCCTTACCGTCCCCGTTGGGGTCGGCGGTCTGTTTTCTGTGGCACTGTCCCGCGGGTCGCCCCGGGTTGCCGTTAACAACCACCCTGCCCTGTGGAGTCCGGACGTTCCTCGGCGGCGGGCCGAAGCCCGCCGACGCGACCGCCCGGTCGACTCGTCCGTCGCCCTGTCATCCTAACGACGCCGCTCGCGCGCCTATTGCCGCCCCGCAGGCAGTGCCCGCGCAGACCTTCCCCGCAGCCGGGCCTTCGACAGACCCGGCCCGCACGGCAGCGCGCGTGGAGACGGACATTGGGTAGCGACCGGTCAGTTCACGCTGATCGTCACGACACCGGTTCCGGCGTACGCCTTCGGCAACTCGGTGAGGACCGGACGCCCGGTGGGCCACTCGGCGTCGGGACGTCCCAGCGCGGCGGCATGGGCTAGCTGCCAGTCCACACCTTGACGTAGCAGACGCCCCACCAGCAGAGCGGCGGCGTAGCCCAGCTCGACGACCTCCAGCGCTGGTAGGGCACCGATGTGCTCTCCCAGGGCCGGGCGGGCGGAGGTGGCCGCGGCAAGGCAAAGTGCCGGCACCTGGACGTGCCGCCCCGCACCCCTGTGTGCGGTTACCACGAGCCCGCAGAGCGCCGGGTTGCCGGCACCGAGCGTGAGCAGCGCCGTGTGGTCGAGGATGACCGCGGCCTCGTTCACGCCGCCCGCCGGCCATCTTCGGCTAGAGATTCCGGGACATTGCCAGCTTCGACGGCCGCCCAGACGTCCTCGCCCCGGGTGAGGTCGTCGGCGCTGAGGTCGGAAGCGATCTTGAGCCGGACGTACTGCTCTGCGCGCGCCGCGCGGTCGCGCAGTTCGTCGGCGGTGAGTGCCGCCTGGGTGAGCTGGGCGATGAGGTCCCGGATGGTCGTTCCACGTTCGTTCGCCAGGAGCGCCAAGCGGTCGCGTACCTCGGTGTCGACTTTGATCGTGGTATCCACGACCGGAGTATGCGACCGGTATACCGCTGGCCTGTTCCGCCTCGCCGGCCAGCTCACGACGGGTTCGGCGCGCGTACTAGCCTCGTGTGGCTATGGATCTCTCCCACGCCGCGCTGCTGCTCGCCGCCGGTCTCGCCGCTGGCACTGTCAACGCGGTGGCCGGTGGCGGTTCGCTGATCACCTTTCCGGCGATGATCGCGGTCGGGTTGCCCCCGGTGCCGGCGAACGTCAGCAACTCCGTCGCCGTGTTCCCCGGGTATCTGGCCAGCGTGGCGGGCAGCCGGCAGGACCTGCCGCGCCCCCGCGCGCTGGCCACGCTGGTGCCGACCACCATCGTGGGCACGATCCTCGGGGCGTTGCTGCTGCTGGCCACCCCGGCCCGCGCGTTCGAGCTGGTCGTACCGTTTCTGGTTCTCGGCGCGACAGCGGTCCTGGCCTTCCAGGACCCGCTGCGCCGGCTGGTCGGTCACCCCCGGGACATGTCGCCACGCCAGCGGACGGTCACGGTCCAGACGATGGTCGCGCTGGGCTCGGTGTACGGCGGTTACTTCGGTGCGGCGCTCGGGGTGATGCTGGTGGCCGGGCTGGCCCTGGTGTTGGACGCGACCCTGGCCCGGGTGAGCGCCATCAAGAATCTGCTCTCCGCGGTGGTGGGGTGCACGACGCTCGTGGTGTTCGCCCTGTTCGGCCCGTTGAACTGGGCGGCCGTCGCGGTGGTCGCTCCGGCCACCCTGGTTGGGGGGTACGCGGGCGCCCGGCTCGTCCGCCGGCTGCCGCCGGTGGTGCTCAAGACGCTGATCGTGGTGTTCGGTACGACGATCGGCCTCTACCTGCTCTGGCGCGCCCTGAACTGAGGCCGCCCACCCGCTCCCCCACCGCCCGGAACCCGCACCCACGCCGCTCAAGATCCGGGCAACTTCAGGGAAACTGCTGCCTCCATCGCCGTTGAGGCAGCAGTTTCCCCGAAACTGCGCGGATCTTGGACGGCGCGGGGCGGCGCGGCGCGGGGCGGCGCGGCAAGGCGCGGGGCCGCGCGTCAGTAGGCCTCGCCTACCGGCTCTTCGGCGGTGTTCTCGGCGCTCGCGGCGCTGCGGTTCCAGCGGGACCAGAGGACGCGCTCGCCGTAGCCGGCGGCCATCACGTGCGCGAAGGCCAGGTAGACGAGCACGCCGACGGCGAGCACCCCGAAGCCGACCCAGAACGGCAGCGCCAGCGACTGCTCGGCGAGCTTGCCGGAGATGATCGGTGCCGGTGCGGCGGCGCCCCAGCGGACCAGGTTGAACGCGCCGGTGGCGACGCGCCGATCGCTGGACCCGAGGCCGAGCGCCAGGTCGGTGAGGTTGGCGTTGGCCAGCCCCATGCAGAGTCCGGCGAGCACCAGCACCACCAGCGCCTCGGCGGTGCTGCTGGAGGTGGCGAAGAGGACCATGCAGACCAGCAGCCCGGCGATGGCCACGCCGACGGTCTGCACCGCGCCGATGCGGTGGGCCAGTCGGTGACCGATGACCAGGATGCCGGTGGCCAGGCCGAGGCCCCAGCCGGTGAACGCGAGCCCCAGCGGGACGATGTCCAGGCCGAGGAAGAGCGGCGTGTAGCCGAGCACCACGAAGAACACGAAGTTGTACGCGGCGGTGACCGCGCAGAGTGCGATGAACGCCGGCCGGCGGTAGGTGGCGAAGATCTGGCCGACGCGTACCGGTGCCTGCCGGTTGGTGGGTTCGCGGAGTTTGCGGGAGGCCACGCCGAGGGCGAGGACCATGAAGACGCCGCAGACGAAGAACGGCAGCCGCCAGCTGACCTGGCCGAGCAGGCCACCGATCAGCGGTCCGACGGCGAAGCCGAGACCCAGGGCGGTTTCGAAGAGGCCGACCACCCATTCCCGGTCGATGGCCAGGTTGACCAGTACCACCATGGCGGTGGCGAAGAACATCGCGTTGCCCAGCCCCCAGACGCCGCGCAGCACGGAGAGCTGCACGATGTTGTCGCTGAACGAGGCGAGGATCGCGGCGAGGCCGACCACGGAGACGCCGGTGATGAGCACCGGCTTGAAACCGAACCGGCCGCTGGCCAGCGTCGCCGGGATCATGCCGAGGGCCATGACCGCGATGTACGCGGTGAAGAGCAGCTCGACCTGCCAGGCGGTGACGCCGATCGCCTCGCCGATGGCCGGCAGGATCGGGTCGACGACGGCGATGCCGGCGATGGCGAGGAAGGCCACCAGCGTGGTGGCGTAGATGGCACTGCGGTTCGGTTCGGAACGCCGATCCACTCCGACTCCTCAGATAGCTGTATCGTACAGGTATTTATTCTGTATCATACAGCTATGAGCGACGACCATGACGAGAGCACCCTCGGCCGGATCGAGACCGAGGTGGCCCTGCTGATGCGCTTCGGCGAGGCCACCCGGCGGGCCACCGGCACCGCCGAGCACCGGGTGCTGGACCGCGCGGCGTACGTCATCCTGCGCCACCTGGCCGACGCCGGCCCACAGAACGTCTCCGCGCTCGCCGCCCGGCTCAACCTGGACGGCTCGACAGTCACCCGGCAGGTGTCCGCGCTTCAGCGGGACGGCCTGATCACCCGTACCCCGGACCCGTCCGACGGGCGCGGCACTGTCATCTCCCCCACCCCGGCCGGCCTCCAGCGGATGGCCGTCGTGCAGGCCGCGCGCACCCGGCTCTACGGCGACATGCTGGCCGACTGGAGCCCCGAGGACCGCTCCAACCTCGCGACCCTGCTAGGCCGCCTCAACCAGGCCCTGGTAAACCGCAACCGCCCCCGCTGACCGGTCCGGACGGGGCTTGAACCGTTTGCGACATCAGCTCCACAGCACCAGACGGACACCCGCAGCCGCCGCGAGACCGGGCAGGGCTGAATCGTTTGCGACATCAGCTCCACAGCGTCCGGCAGAGACACCACACGGCCGCCGCGAAACAGGTACGCCCGGGCACCGACCCATGTCGGTGCCCGGGCGCGTACCCGAGGTCAGGCGACCGGTTCGCGGGCCGAGTCGGCGTCGCGGTCGGTGCCGGGGGTGATGCGGGGGTCGCCCTCGTCGGCGAAGTAGTCGTCCGGCTCGGTGCCGTCGACTCCTTCCTCGACCTTTGCGGCCCGCAGAGCGAGGGTCACCAGCGCCGCCACGGCCAGGTTGACCGCCACCGCCACGATGCCGACGTAGATCGTCCGGGTGGTGTCGAACCCGAACTCCGACAGCGGGAACGCCGAGCCGCCGAAGTGCTTCCGGGTGGGGCTGGCCACCTGGTAGAGCATCCACATGCCCAACCCCATGCCGACCGCCCAGCCGACGATCAGGCCGGTGCGGTGGAACCAGCGGGTGTAGAGGCCCAGCGCTACCGCCGGCAGCGTCTGGAGGATGATCACGCCGCCGATCAGCTGGAGGTCGATGGAGAACTGCGGGTCGAGGAAGACGATGCAAGCCACCGCACCGACCTTCACCACCAGCGAGGTGATCTTCGAGACGTTGGCCTCCTGGGCCGAGGAGGCGTCCCGCTTCAGGTACTCCTTGTAGATGTTGCGGGTGAACAGGTTCGCCGCCGCGATCGACATGATCGCGGCGGGCACCAGCGCGCCGATGCCGATCGCCGCGTACGCGACACCGGCGAACCAGTCCGGGAACTGCTGGTCGAACAGCAGCGGTACGACGGTGTTGTTGTCCACACTGCCGGCCGAGGCGCCGGGCAGCGGCTTCACGCCAGCCGCGATGGCCATGTAGCCGAGCAGCGCGATCAACCCGAGCAGCAGGCTGTACGCGGGCAGCGCCGACATGTTCCGCTTGATCACGTCGCGGTTCCTGCTGGCCAGCACACCGGTGATGCTGTGCGGGTAGAGGAAGAGCGCCAACGCCGAGCCGAGCGCCAGCGTCACGTACTGAAGCTGGTTGTTGCCGTTGAGCAGGATGCCGTCGTTCGGGTTGGGCGAGGCGTCGAACTTCGCGTCCGCGGCGGCGAAGATGTCACCCCAGCCGCCAAGCTTGTACGGCAGGTAGACGATCGCCACCAGGATGACGATGTAGATCAGGCTGTCCTTGACGAACGCGATCAGCGCGGGCGCGCGCAGCCCCGACTGGTACGTGTAGGCGGCCAGGATGGCGAACGCGATGATGATCGGCAGGTGCCGGGCCAGCGCGTTGTCGCCGGTGACGCCCATCGTCTTGAGCACCGCCTCGATGCCGACCAGCTGCAACGCGATGTACGGCATGGTGGCGACGATGCCGGTGATCGCGATCAGCAGCGCCAGCACCGGCGAGTCGAACCGGTTGCGGACGAAGTCGGCCGGCGTGACGAACCCGTGCCGGTGTGACACCGACCAGAGCCGCACCAGCACCAGGAAGACCAGCGGGTAGATGACGATGGTGTACGGCACGGCGAAGAACCCGGCCGCGCCGGCACCGAACATCAACGCCGGCACCGCCACGAAGGTGTACGCGGTGTAGAGGTCACCGCCGACCAGGAACCAGGTGATCCAGCCGCCGAAGCTGCGCCCGCCCAGCCCCCACTCGTCGAGGTGCGCCATGTCCTTCGGTGCCCGCCACCGGGCGGCCACGAAGCCCATCACGCTCACCAGCAGGAACAGGAACGTGAAGACGATGATCTCGGTGAGATGGTCGCGCCACATCAGGAGTCACCCCGCTTCTTCGTCATCTGGTAGACCAACGTGGTGGTGCCGACGCCGAGCAGGATGAAGGCCAGTTGCAGCCAGTAGAAGCGCGGGAAGCCGAAGACCCGGGGCGAGTCGCCATTGAAGAAGACCGGGATCAGCGGCACCACGATGGGGATGAAGAGCAACCAGTTCCAGGGGCTGTGGTCCTTCGCCCTGGACGGCGCCGTGGTGGGCGCCTCCGGTTCGGGTGCAGTCATCTGACACACCTCCGGGGAGTCGAGGCATTCGATGTAACGGCCGGAGGCTACGACTCTGTGACGGCGGTCACTGTTCCCGCCCGGAGGGTGCTGCGCCGAACGGCCGGCCGGCTGCGCCGAACGGCGCGACCCGACCGGCCGGAGGGTCTATCGACTCAGAGAGCGGCCAGGTGGGCGGTGTCGTTGACAGTGCGCACGGCCACCCCGCCGTCGGGCCACATGTCGAGCACCGAGATGCCGGCCGCGTCCAGGAAGAGCCGGTGCAAAAAGCCGTCGCCGGCCGCGAGGGCGTCGCGCAGCACCAGCTTGATCGGCGAGACGTGCGAGACGACCACCACTGTCTCACCGGGGTACGCGCTGAGCAGCCCGCTGATGACGCGGTGCGCGCGTTCGGCGACGTGGGTGAACGACTCCCCGTCCGGCGGCGCGATCCGAGGTGAGGCGAGCCAGGCGTCCATCTCCCCCGGCCACTGCTGGCGCACCTCGGCGAAGGTGCGCCCCTCCCACTGGCCGAAGTCGCACTCGATCAGGTCGTCCTCGGTACGGACGGGCACGTCACCGAGCGCTTCGGCGATCGACGCCGCTGTCGCCGTACACCGGGAGAGCGGTGAGCTGAGCACGGCCGCGACGGACGGGGCCAGCTCGGCCACCCGGGCGCCGGTGGCGCGGGCCTGGGCCCGGCCACGCTCGGAGAGCGGCACGTCGCCGCGCCCGGAGTAGCGCCGCTGCTCGGTGTACGGGGTCTCGCCGTGCCGGACCAGGATCAGCCGGGTGGCGGTGAAGCTCGGCCGCGGCTCCCAGGAGGCCGGCGCGGTCGCCGGGTCGCTGCCGACGATCGGGGCGGCGGGCGTCGTCGAGGGCTGGCCGGCGGCCGCAGTCGTCGCAGGACGGGAGGGGGCGGCCGTCGCCGGGGGGCGACCCGCGGCGGCGTCCATGGCGGCGTTGGCGAGGGCGTCGGCGTGCCGGTTCTGCTCGCGCGGAATCCAGCTGAACCGGACCGCGGTGAACCGGCCCACCAGCGCGGCGGCCTGGGCGGCGAGCGGGCGCAGACCGGGGTGCTTGATCTGCCACCGGCCACACATCTGCTCGACCACCAGCTTGGAGTCCATCCGGACGTCCACCTCGGCTGCGCCCAGCTCGGCGGCGGCGGTCAACCCGGCGATCAGGCCCTGGTACTCGGCGACGTTGTTGGTGGTCGTACCGAGCGACTCGGAGCGCTCGGCGAGCACCTCACCGGTCTCCGGGTCGCGGACCACCGCGCCGTAGCCGGCCGGGCCGGGGTTGCCCCGGGACCCACCGTCGGCCTCGATGGAGACCACCCGCGGCGCCACGACCTACAGGCCCGACTCGTTGGTGCGGACCATGATCCGTCGGCAGTCCTCGCAGCGGACCACGTCGTCGGGGGCGGCCTTGCGGATCCGGGCCAGGTCGGCGCCGGACAGGTCCAGCCGGCACCCGCCGCAGCGGCCCCCGGTCAGCAGCGCGGCACCCAGCCCGGTGTCCTCGCGGATCTTGTCGTAGAGGTTGACCAGCTCACTCGGGAGGTCGGCGGCGAGCGGCTGACGGGCCCCCCGCTTGAACTCCTCCTCCTTCGCGATCTCGGCCAGCGCCTCGTCGCGGCGCTGCTCGGTCGCGGCCCGCTTGTCCCGGGTCTCGGCCAGTCGCTGCTCCACCCCGTCCAGGACGCCCTGCGCGGTCTCCCGCTGCTCCATCAGCTCCAGCTCGGCGTCCTCCAGGTCGCCCTGGCGGCGCTTCAGCGAGACCAGCTCGTGCTGGAGCGCCTCCAGCTCACGGGCGGGACCGGTGCCGGCGGCCAACCGGTTCTCGTCCTTCTCCTTGCGGGCCCGGACCTGCTCGACGTCCTTCTCCAACCGGGCGATGTCCCGGTCCAGGTCGTCGACGGCCACCTGGGCGCGCACCCGCTCGTCCTCCAGCGACGACAGCTCCCGGGCCAGCGACTCCAGCTCGGCTCGCTCGGCAAGCGTTCGCCGACGGTGGGCGAGCTGGGCGAGGTTGGTGTCGATCGCCTGGAGGTCGAGCAGGCGGCGCTGCACCTGAGGGTCAGCCTTCACGGTCGGGCTCCTTGTCGTCCACAACGGGTGCGGCGGCGTGCACGGTCCACGGGTCGGTGTCCAGGTCGGACACCAGCGTCTCGACGTCCAGCGCCTCCCGGAGGAAGGCGGCCAGGTCGTCCAGCCACGGTCGTTCGGTCGCCCAGTGGGCGGCGTCGATCAGGGCGGGACCATCGGCGGCGAGGTGCTCGCCGGCCGGGTGGTGCCGCAGGTCTGCGGTGAGGAACGCGTCCACCCCGGCGGCGGTCGCGGCGCCGAGGAAGCTGTCCCCCGACCCGCCGCTGACGGCGAGGGTACGAACCATACGCCCGGGATCCCCCGCCGCGCGAACTCCCCAGGACGTGACGGGGAGCACCGCGGCGGCGTGCCGGGTCAGCTGGGCGAGGGTCATCGGCTGGGGCAGCTCGCCGATCCGGCCGAAACCCCGGTCGTCGCCGTGGGCGGGCGAGCCCGGCGCGGGCCGCTGAAGCGGACGCAGACCGGTGAGCCCGAAGCGGGCGGCGAGGGCGTCGGAGACGCCCGGGGAGGCCACGTCGGCGTTGGTGTGCGCCGCGTAGAGCGCCACCCCGGCCCGGATCAACTGGTGGATGATCCGCCCCTTGACTGTCGTCGCGGCGACCGAGGACACCCCGCGCAGCAGCAGCGGGTGATGCGCGATGATCATGTCCGCGTCGGCGGCGAGGGCTTCGTCGACCGTCTCGGGCACCACGTCGACCACGCAGAGCACCCGGCGGACCGGGGCGGCCGGCTCGCCGAGCACCAGGCCCACCCGGTCCCACTCCTCCGCCCAGACCGGCGGAAAGCGCCGTTCCAGCTCGGCCACCACGTCGCTGACTGTGGGGGCGGATCCGCTTGTGCTCACGGCGGGCCAGCTTACCGGCGTGGGGGCCACCGGGCGGTGACACCCGGCCCGGCCGCGTCGGGTGGATGATCCGCCGGCCCCGCTAGGCGGCGCTCCAGGAGACGGACGTCAACGCGGCCAGCGGCATCGCCCAGGGGAAGGCGTGCAGGTGCTGTTCCCCCGTCCCGGGCGGATGCAGCGCGATCACATCGTCGCCGAAGAGCACCGTGACGCCCCACTCGGCCAGCCGGGCCACCCCGGCACGGAACGCCGGGTGGCCGGCCATCGCCGCGTTGGTGTACGGCACCGCCACGATGGGGACGCCCTTGCCCTGGGCCTCCACCAACAGCCCGAGGGCCAGGGTGTCGGTGATCCCGGCGGCCCACTTGTTGACCGTGTTGACGGTGGCCGGGCAGACGATCATGGCGTCGGCGGGTGGCAACACGTCCGGGTCACCGGGGTTCTTGTAGTGCGTGCGCACCGGGTGGCCGGTCTGCCGAATCAGGGCCGGCTGGTCGACGAACTTCGCGCCGTCCGGCGTGGTGACCACGCAGACGTCCCAACCGTTTCGTTGGGCGAGGTCGACCAGACGACCGACGTGCCGCGCCAGCGGCGAACCGCAGGCGATGACGTAGAGCACCTCGCGGTGCCCGCTGTTGCGCGCTGCACCGGCCATCACACCGGCTCCGCGCTCATACCCCTACTCCCATGTGCTCAGCCAACTCCGCTACCGGAGAAGGCGGCGCACCACGTGTGCGACGGAGGATGTCAGACATCACCTCGTGCGCGATCGGCCGGCAGCGGATCTCCGACGGGGCGAGCCGATCGCCGAGCAGCAGCATCTCGCCGGCGTTCGCCACGTCCCCTATCTGGGCGTAGCCACGGGCGATGTCGAGCAGGTGGTGGGCGCGGCGCTCGGGCAGCAGCGCGTTGAAGGCGGGCTCCGCGATGCGCAGCTGGTGCACCTCCACGGCCCGTCCCCCGTCGCCCAGCTCCACCGCGGCGGCGGCCCGGTGCAGTTCGACGTTGGTCGGGCCGAACGACGTCCAGTAGTGGTTGTGGTCCCCGCCGAGCAGAGTGGCGGCCTCCTGGGCCGCGTTGATCAGGTCGTCGACGCTGGCCGAGTCGCCGATCCGGGACGCGGCCATCGCGCCCTGGAGCAGCAGCATCCCGTACACGGAGAGACGGGCCGGGGAGACCTGACCACTCCCACCCGGCGCCAGCCGGTTGGCGATCTGGACGTTCAGCTCCAACGCGGGACGGACCCGTCCCATCGCGACCAGGGCGTTGCACACCCGGGTGGTGGCGATCCCGGCCAGCAGCGGGTCGTCGGCCCGCTGGGCCACCGCCATCGACCGGTCGGCGGCCAACCAGGCGAGCTCGCACTCGCCGAGCTTGCGCAGCACCGAGGAAGCGATCTGGTATGCCTGGCCGAGCAGGTGGGCCGCCTCGGCGGCCTGCTCACCGCCGTAGGCGGCGTCGGCCGCCTGGGCGTCGCGCAGCAGCTTCGGCAGCGCCCGGGTGAGCATCCCGTAGCGGCCGTACTGGTAGGTGAGCCAGGCGTGGTTGACGGCCTTGCGCATGTCGTCCATCGGCGGCGGGAACGGCACCGCGTCGAAGTACGCGCTCATCGAGTCGTAGCGTTCCAGCGCCGCCCGGATCTCCTGCACCTCGACCTGGTCGATGCAGTTGAGGGCGTCGGCGCGCCGCTCCGGGTCCTTGCCCATCAGCAGCTGCACGTCCATCTGGAGGATGTCGGCGATCTCGTAGAGGACGGAGAACTTGTCCAACCGACGGACGCCGCGTTCGACCTTGTCCACCCAGCTCTTGGACTTGCCCAGCCGGTCCGCGAAGACCTGCTGCGACATCTTGCGTCGCCCCCGCCAGTAGGCCACTCGCCGGCCTATGGGTAGCTCGTCCATCTCCCCATCCTCCCCTGCTGCCCACGACGTATCGAGCCGTGGCGATGTCCGCGGGCGCGGCGACTGCCGTTCAGCTTCAGGTTTTCGCTGGTCGCACACGATGTACGTCAGCCTTACGGCTAGTCCTCGTACTTTCGTGCAAGTTGCACGAGCCGTTCGTCAACCTCAACGATCGCGGGTTACGGCAGTGACGGTGCTCGACATGCGACCTGGCGAACGCCGGGACCGACGAGGGGAGTTGGCACACATGTGGGGAAATGTCGGACCGCGCGTCGCCGAGCTGTCGCCGCTGGAGCGGGTCCGGCTGCGCCGGGTCGCCATCCGGTACGCCGTACACGGCTGGGAGGTCACCCCGGGCGCCTGTCTGGCCCGCAGCCGCTTCGTCTGCGGCCGGGCCGGCTGTCCCACAGTGGGTTGCCATCCCGCCCTGGAGAACTGGGAGTTGGCGGCCAGCGCCGACCCGGCCCGGGTGGCGACCTGGTGGCGGAGCCGACCGCACGGGGTGCTGCTGCCCACCGGCCGGGCCTTCGACGTGCTGGAGGTGCCCGCCCACCTCGGCCGGCACGTGCTCGACGCGGTTCAGATCCACCCGGCCGGCACCGGCGTACGCGGGCCGGTGCTGGTCACGCCCACCGGGCGGTGGATGTTCCTGGTCCGCCCCGGCGATCCGCTCCGGCCGGAGTTGGAGCACTGCTTCCACGTGGTCCGACACGGGCCGGGCTCGTGGATCCCCGCGCCGCCCACCCGGCTGCCGGAGGGCACGGTCCGCTGGGCGGTCGCCCCGGAGCAGGCCCGCTGGCAACTACCGGATTCGTACCTCGTGCAGAACACGTTGATCGGAGCGCTGCGCGCCGCCGGGGTGACCCTCGCCCCCGACCTGCTCCCCGGCCACCTGCCGCTGCCCCGACGAGGCATGTGAAACAGATCCGGTGACCGACAGCGTCGCCAGGATGCCGGTCCTCGTTGACAGGGGAAGAGCGCGAACCCGCGCCACGAACGGGGGAACGATGTCCACCAACGACGGAGCGGCACACCCCGGCGGCACCGAGCCGCCCCGGCGCAGCCACCCAGGGCACCGCTGGGCCGGCACCCGACCGTCCGGCTCCCGCCCCGGCCGCCCCCGCCCCACCGGCACCCGCCCAGCCGGCACCCACCGCCCCCTCCGCTAGAGCCTGCGGCAAGGTCGTGCACTGGGGCGGCGACGTCGGCGACCTCGACGACGACGGCCTGCGGCGAGGCCCTAGTCGGTCAGGGGGAGGTTGGCGGAGTGGTACTGGCGGGCGTTGTCGGTTATCGCGGCGTGGGCGTGGTCGTCCAGGCGGGCCAGCCAGTTGAGGCCGGGGGTGCCCATGGCGAGCGCGGCGGTGGCGTACGCGTCGGCCACCCCGAGGTCGGTGCCGACCACTGTCACCGAGCGCAGCCCACTGGCCGGTGCGCCCCGGCGCGGGTCCAGCACGTGCCGGCCCCGCTCGTACACGCCGGACGTGGCCACCGCCAGGTCGGTTCCGGTGAGCACCAGGCAGGCCGCCATCGCGTCCCACGGGTGCCGGATGCCGATGCGCCACGGCTCCCCGGACGGCGACAGGCCCCGCACCCGTACGTCCCCGCCGGCGTTCACGCAGTGGTTGACCGCACCGGCGGCGACCAGGCGGTCCGAGGCGACCTGAGCCGCCCAGCCCTTGACGTAGCCGGACGGGTCGAGCCGCCCGGTGGCGTACGCGTCGAAGAACCCGTCGGTGGCACCCCACAGGTCGGCGCAGGTCTCCAGCACGAACCGCAGGTCCGCGGACGCCTCGGAGAGCAGCACCTCACCCCGGTCGAAGCGGCACACCTCGCTGTCCGGCTTGTAGGTGCTGAACCGCGCGTCCACCTCGTGCATCCAGGCGAAGACGTCATCCGCCAGCTCGCGCAGGGTGGCCGGTGGCAGATCGTCGGCGAGGTCCAGTGTGATCGCCGTACCCATGATCTGTTCGACCCGGCACAGCCCGGGGCGGGTCAGCGTGGCCCGCACGTCAGAATGCCTGCTCGATGGCGGAGCGCAGCGACTGCTTGTAGGAGTTGCTGGTCTCGGTGGCCCCGGAGACGGTGTTGAGGTTCGCGTTCTGCTTCTGCACCACCTCGCCGCCGCTGCCGTCGTAGCGGTTGCGGACGTCACCGCTGTGGATGTCGGATTCACCCCCGCTGGGCAGCGACAGCGCGACGGCCTCGACGATCCGGTTGCCCGAGACGACGATCTGCACCTGCACGTACCCGTACTCGTTCTCGAAGCCGTTGCCGGTGACCCGGCGGGTGGTCGACTGCGGCGCCTTGGTGGTGGTTCGGGGTGCGGCCTTCGTGGTGGTGCGGGTGCCGGACGGGCGCGCGGTGCTCTTGGTCGGCTTGGGTGACGTGGGCGCGTCGGCGGTCGCCGACGGCTTCGGCGCCACACCCGACGGGCCGGCGCTCGGCTCGACATCCTGCGGGGTGGGGTTGACCGGCTGGGCGGTCGGCAGGTTCTGGGCGACCTGGGTGGCGCCCGGCGGGCCCTTGAACACCACGAGCGCGGTGGTGCTGGCGGCCAGGCCGGTGATCGCGAGGAGCGCGCGACGCATGGGGATGCCCTTTCCTACAGCTCGAACGTGGCCAGGTGGATCTGCCGTCGGGGCACGCCGGCCCGCCGCAGCGCCCGCACCGACTGTTCCACCAACCCGGGCGGCCCGCACAGGTAGACGTCGCGCCGGGCCACGTCGGGCACCAGCTGACGTAGACCGTCCGGGCTGATCAGCTGGCGGGGGCCGGGGTCGTCGCGGGAGCCGATGACGTACCACACGGAGGTGTCGCGTTCCTGGGCCAGCCAGTCCAACTCGCGGCTGAGCAGCACGTCGGCCGGGGTGCGGGCCCGGTAGATCAGGGCGGCGCCCGGCGGCAACTCCTCCAGCATCGCCCGGATCGGCGTGATGCCGCTGCCCCCGGCGATCAGCAGCGCCCGCTCGCGGAGCCGGTGCGCGGCGGTGAAGGTGCCCGACGGCCCTTCGGCCCAGACCCGGGTGCCCGGCTCCAGGTCACGCAGGTCCGCGGTGTGAGTGCCGACCACCTTGACGGTGATCCGCAGCCAGCGGCCGTTGGCGGCGGCGGAGACGGAGAACGGGTGCGACTGCCACCAGCAGCCCCGGGTGAGAAACCGCCAGCGGAAGTGTTGGCCGCCGAGCATCGCCAGCCGGCCGAGCCGTTCCCCGGTGAGGTAGATGGAGATGGTGTCGGGGCTCTCGGCGACCACGTCGGCGACCCGCAGCTGGTAGCGCAGGTTGAACGCCAGCGGCGCGATCACCCGGCCCCAGAGCAGGGCCGCGACCACCAGCAGGTAGAGCGCGATCCAGCCGGTGCGCACCGGTCCGGGCTTGTACAGCTGCGCGCCGTGGGTGAACTGGTGGCCGAAGCCGAGCAGCAGGATCAGGTAGCTGGACAGGTGCAGCAGGTGCCACAGCTCGTAGGGCAACGCCCGCCGGATCGCCCGGACGCTGCTGAACCCGACAAGCATCATGATGCCGGTGGCGACGAACGCCGAGAGCATGTCCTCGTAGTCGCCGAGCAACGTCCCGACCTCGGCGAGGATCGACTGGTTACGCAGGTCGGCGTAGCCGACGAGGATCAGCGACATGTGCGCCAGCACGGTGACCAGCAGGGTGGCACCGATGTCCCGGTGCCAGCGGGCCGTCTGCTCGCCGCCGATCCACCGTTCCAGCACCGGCAGTCGACTCATCATCAGCACCTGCACCAGCAGCAGGTAGCCGGCGACCAGGCCGGTGATCCGGCCGGCCGCGGTGACGGTGGCCGCGGTGCTGCGCAGCGATCCGGCGGGGGTGCCCAACCACCACGGCAGCACGCTGGCGAGCAGACCGACCAGGAGCAGCACGCCCAGCAGCCGTCGGCCGCCGGGTCCGCGCCGGGCCGGGATCTGCGGGGGTACGGGCTCAGCCGGCCGGCCGCCGTGCCGGGACGAGGTCCCGGTACGACGGCCGGTGGCGTGGGTGTGCGGATGCGTCACGCGTACAGCTTCATCGGGGTGTACTTCTGACGGGGGAAGACCTTGTCGACCTCCGCGTTGGTGAGCCCGAACCGGCCCTGAGCCACCGCGCCGTAGACGTTGAACATGTTGTTGTACTCCGGCACGTCGCCGGAGTCCAGCTTGTCCAGGCCGTTCCAGGTGCCGAGCAGCGAACCGGCCAGCTTCTTGCCGGACAGCAGGGTGACCACCCCGCCGTGCCCGTGGTCGGTGCCGCCGCCGTTGGAGCCGACCCGACGGCCGAACTCGCTGGACACCATGATCGTCACGTCGGCGGCCTGCGGGCCGAGGTCGGTGAAGAAGGCGGCCATCGCGCTGGCCAGCTCGTTCAACCGGCGGTGCAGCTGGCCGCCCTCGCGGGTGCCCTGGTTCTCATGGGTGTCGTAGCCACCCATGCCGACAGTGGCGACCCGCACGTTGGCGCCGCCCTTGATCAGCTGGGCGAGCTGCTGGAACGCGTTGCCGACGCCCTCGTACTTGACGCCCTCGGCGGGCTGGTACGGCTTGGCGGCGAGCTTCTGGGCGGTGGCCAGCGCGCCCATGCCCTCCTGCACGGCCTCCTCGACCGGGTGATTGATCCCGGTGAAGAGCCCCTTGATGGCCTTCTCGGTGGCGGCCCGGAACCGCTCGTCACCGTTGAGCCGCAGCGACCCGACGTTGTTCAGCGACAGCGCGCCGTTGTTGCCGACCAGCGAGCGGGGCAGCGTGCTGCCGATGCCGACGCTGCGGAACGCGGTGCCCTTGCCCAGGTTGTCGACCAGCCCGTCCAGCCAGCCCCGACCACCGGTCTCGTTCGGCAGCCCACCCAGGTTGCAGGCGTCCGCGGCCTGGAAGTGGCTGCGGGACAGCCGCTCGTCGGAGACCGCCGGGATGAAGCCCAGCTGACCGGCGGTGAGCCACTTCTCCAGCGGCTTGAACGCGCTGGTCAGCTTGAAGCCGCGGCCCAGGGCCAGCGAGTCGTTGCCGAGCAGCAGATCGGGCCGGGCCTTGTTGAGCACCGCGTCGTTGTCCGGCGCGACGAGGCTCAGCCCGTCCAGCCCGCCGTAGAGGAAGACGTGGATCAGGGTGCCGGTCTTGGTCGCCGCGAACGACGCCGAGGTGGTGACGAACTGGGCGGTGGCCAACGCGGTGGCGGTGGCCGCGGCACCGGCGACGAAGGTCCGCCGGGTCACCCCGCGACCGTCCTGCTGGGCCTCCTCCAGGTTCTCCAGGGTGCGGTACCTGTCGAACTCCGCGGCGTTCTCGGCGGCGACGATGTCGGCCTCGGCGCGCAGCAACGCCTCGGCCGGGTTGTCGGCCAGCCGCCGCACGTCGGGGCATTCGGGGTGCAGGGGGAAAGAGTTGTACACAGTCTTCTCCATCGGGTGCCTCACCGGAGGTGGTGCTGGGGGGAAGCGAGGATCGCCCGCGCGACGGCGGTGATGGCCCCGTTGAACGTGGCGTCGACCTTCGTGGTCGCCGCCACACCGGCCACGCCGAGGATCAGGTTCTTCTCCCGCGTGCTCAGCTTCTGGCCGACCAGTCGCAGCGAGAGCGCGTCCACGTACGCCCCGGCAGTCGTCGGCGGCTTGGCGACCAACTTCTCCGGCGGCGTGTACGTGAAGGTGGTGCGGTAGCCGGCGAGGATCTCGCCCGCCTCGTTCCAGCCGTTGACCATGGTGCCGGCCGAGGTCCAGGCGACGTAGACGTCCGGGTAGCCGTCTGGAGTGGGCTGACCCATCGGGTACTGGCCCAGCTCGCGCATCTTGTCGTGGATCTGGCGCAGCCCCCGGGCGTACGCGGTGCGCTTGCTGTCGCCGTTGTCGTGCTTCGGCGACGCCTCCGGCGAGACGCCCAGGGTGCGGTACGTGGCTACCAGGTACTCCATCGGCCGGCGCACCTTCTGGCCCACCCCGGCCCAGAACTCCGAGGAGCAGAACAGCGTCATCAGGACCGGCTTGATCATGCCCTTGTTGGTGGTGTACGTCTTGGCCAGCCGGTCCACCAGGGACTTCGGCGGGGTGTCCGAGACGAACCGGGTGGCCAGGCTCTGCGCCACGTACTTCGCGGTCGACGGGTGCGTCGCGATGTAGGTGATGTACGCGTCGATCGCCGCTTCGGCCTTCTTCGGGTCGGCCGAGTTGTTCGGGTGGGTGAAGCCGAGAATCTTCACCTTGCCGACGTAGTGCTGCTCGGGGCGGAAGACGTACCTACCCTTGTCGTCGACGCCGCGGCCGGTCTGCAACATGGCGGCCTGCCGGACGTCCGGCTCCTTGTAACCGCCGTCGACGCCGACCGAGTAGAGCTCGAGGTTCTCCCGGGCGAGGTTCTCGTTGATCGCGTCCTTGCGGGAGTCCTTCTGGTTCAGGTAGATCAGCAGCGCCGGGTGCTTGTTCGCGGCGACCAGCATCTCCGGGTAGCTGCCCAGCGCGTGCTTGCGCACGACGTCCTGGTCGAAGGAGTTGCGGTACACCTCGCCGCCGTCGAAGTCCGCGGCGACGTGCAGGAAGTCGTTCCAGAAGTCGACCATCACCTCGAACAGCTGACGCTTGGACCAGATCTGCCGGGCGATGGTGGCGTCGACCATCTCCCGCTCCGGTTGGGCGTCCTGCTCGTTGAGCTTGTCCCGCTGGTCGCGCAGCTGCTGCACGGAGAGCTTCTGGGTCGGCAACTCGGCGAGCTTCAGCTCGCCCTTGCTCGGCTCCAACTTGTCCGGGTCCAGCTGGGCGCGGATCCAGGCGTCCATGCCTTCGCGCTTGATGTCGGCGACCACCGCTGGCGTCACGCCGAAGGTGGCGCGTCGGGCCAGGTGCAGGATCGGGTCCTTGGCCAGCACCGTCTTCACGGTCACCGTGGTCGCCGCCGCGGCGGCGGCCGGGCCGGAGAAGGTACGCCCACCGGCCGGCGCGTTCTTCTTCAGCGCCTCACCGGCCCGGGAGCCCATGTAGCTCTCGTTCTGCTCGGTGTAGGTACGCACCGTGCTGGGCTGCTGGCCACTGGGCCGCGCGGCGGTGCCGTCGGTCACCGTGCTGCCGGTCGCGTCGCCGGCCGCCGCCTCGTCGCCGAAGAGGCCACGGATCTGCGGGGTCATGGCGAGCGCCGCGCCGCCGGCGACGACGGCGGCGGTGCCGCCGAGGGCGACCATCGCCTTACGGCGACCGACCTTGCGACCCGGCTCGTCGTCATCGTCGATGGTGGGCAGTCCGGTGCCGGCCGGTCGCGCCGGGGCCGGGCGGCCAAGGCCCTCCGGGCCGACCCACTGCGGACCGCGCGGGGCGGGTGCGGGCTGCCCGGCGTACTGCTCACGCGGGTCGGCCTGCGCGGCGTAGCCGCCCTGGTAGGGGTGGGGCGAGTCGTAGCCGTGGGGCGCGGGCGCGTGGGGGTCGCCGTAGCCGTCAGCGCTGTGGTGCTGGCGTCCGTCCCAACCGCGGTCGTCCCGCGGTCGACGTGGTGGCACATTCTGGTCGGCCATGTACCAATCCCGATTTCTGAAGAGCGCCGGAAGCTGCTACCGGGCAGGTGCGGCAGGTGCGGCGACTGTTGCCTGAGGGGGTTGCTACGGCAAGGTAACCAAGGCCCCAGGGCCCTTCAAGGTGGCCGGAACACACCAGTGAGGGCACTTAAGACAGCGCTCAGTGCGACAGCCGCGGCGGGCCGCGGGGTGAAGCTGCCCGCAGACCTTCCCAGCAGGGCGTACGCGCGCCAGCCGAGCACGGATCGGACCACACCGCCGCAGCCGACACTTTCCGCGCCGTTCACCGCCAAAGGCAAACTTAAGGTTCAGGTAAGCCGGACGTGAGGCGACCTCGCGTGGAGGAAAAGTAGCGGCGACGGGCGAGCGTGAGCCGCCACCGCAGCGGGTATGCCGCCGAACCGCTGAACGCGTGAGGGGAAGGCAGCGCCATGCTCAGCAAAGAGGATCAGCGCAGATTCGACCAGATCACCCGTCAGCTCCGGGAAAGTGACCCGGCATTCTTCAAGAAACTGGACCACCGGGTTCGGGCCCGCAAGGGCCGCTACCTGATGTTGTTGACAATCGTGCTGTGGGCGTCACTGCCGGCGATAGCCGTGTTCGCCGGCCGACTCACCGGCGCGATCTGCGCGGTGGTCCTGGTGGCCAACGCCGCGATCATGTGGCGGTTCCGCCGCCGCTGGACGTGACCGCTCAACCGCTCAACGGGACGCCGACGCCGGTGCAGGTGTCAGCTCACCGGTCAGCCGGGCCGAACGCCCGGTACGCACGACGCAACCGTTCGAGCGTTCCCGGCCCACCGACAGCCGGGGCCGGCGCGCCGAGCTGGCGCAGCAGCAGGTCGGTGCCGGTCACCAGTCGGGGCGGCCGATCCGGCAACGGCACCGGCGCCGACCAGAACCGGTCCGCCGCCTCCGCCAGCGGCGTCGTCGACAGCCCGGCGAGCGCGCGGGCGGCGCCGACCGGCCCGGCGACGTCCACTGCCGACACCACACCGTCCGGTTCGGACGGTGGGTCGGCCGGCGGAGGCGGCGGGGCGGCACCGGTGGCCGCGGCGCGGCGGGCGCGGAGCTCGTCGAGCAACTCCGCGCGGGACCGACCGCGCCAGTGCAGCAGCTCGAACGGGTCGGCGTCGAACGCCTCGGCCAGCAGGTAGAACGTCGCCGCGAGGTGCTTGCACGGCACCGCGAAGTCGGGGCAGTTGCAGCGCTGGGTCAGCTCGTCGACGGCGGCCGGGAAGAGCGGCGCGCCGGCGGCGGCGAACAGCTCCTCCAACTCGTCGGGCAGGTCCCCGGCGAGCAGCCGGGCGCTGAAGAACGCCTGCCCGGCCAGCTCGTTCTCGATTCGGGACCAGAGCGCGGCAGGGAACGGCTTCACCGCGATCGACACCTGGTACGGCTTCGGCCGGGAGCCCTGCACCACCGCGCTGACCCGTCCGGGTGTGATGTCGAGCGTGAGCACCTGACCGGCCCGCGCGTACGACCGGCCCCGGGTCAACCGGGTGCCGAGCGCGAACGACTCCAGCACCTCCAGGAAACGCCGCGACCACCAGGACCGGCCGATCGCGCCCCGGGCGCTGCGCGCCCGCAGGCCCCCGTCGACCCGGCGGGGGCGCCCGTAGTCGGCGAAGTCGCTCCGCTCGCTCACTCCACCACCGCCCCGGCCTCCAGGGCGAACAGGTCCCGCAACTGGCCGGTGGACAACTCGGTGATCCACTGCTCGCCGGTGCCGACCACCCGCTCGGCGAGGCTGCGCTTGTCGGCGATCAGCGCGGCCACCTTCTCTTCGACAGTGCCGGCGCAGACGAACTTGCGGACCTGCACCCGTCGGCGCTGCCCGATCCGGAACGCCCGGTCGGTGGCCTGGTCCTCCACCGCCGGGTTCCACCACCGGTCCACATGCACCACGTGGTTCGCGGCGGTCAGGGTCAGCCCGGTGCCGCCGGCCTTGAGGGACAGGACGAACAGCGGCGGGCCGTCCGCCGACTGGAAACGCTGCACCAGGGCGTCCCGCTCGGCCTTGCCGAGGCCACCGTGCAGGAACAGCACCTCCCGGCCGAACCGCGCGGACAGGTGACCACGCAACATCGCGCCGAACTCGGCGTACTGGGTGAAGAGCAGCGCCCGCTCCCCCGCCGCCAGCACCTCCTCCAGGATCTCGGTGAGCCGGGCCAGCTTGCCGGAGCGGCCCTCCAACGGCGAGCCGTCGCGCAGCAGTTGGGCGGGGTGGTTGCAGACCTGCTTGAGGCGGGTCATGGTGGCCAGCACCAGGCCGCGTCGCTCGATGCCGTCGCTGGTCTCGATCCGGGCGAGCATGTCGTCGACCACCACCCGGTACAGCGCGGCCTGCTCGGCGGTGAGGTTGCAGAGCACCTCCATCTCCAGCTTCTCCGGCAGGTCGGAGATGATCGACGAGTCGGTCTTGAGCCGGCGCAAGACGAACGGCCCGGTGATCCGGCGGAGCCGCTCGGCGGCCTCGGCGTCGCCGTGCCGCTCGATCGGCTCGGCGAACCGCTTGCGGAACGTCGCGGCCGGCCCGAGCAGACCGGGATTGGCGAACTGCATGATCGACCAGAGGTCGGCGAGCCGGTTCTCCACCGGCGTACCGGTCACCGCCACCCGTTGCCGGGCGGGCAGCGCGCGAACCGCCTCGGCCTGCCGGGTCGACGCGTTCTTGATCGCCTGCGCCTCGTCCACCACCACCCGGTGCCAGTCGATCCCGGCCAGGTCGGCGGCGTCGCGGGCGGCCACCGAGTAGGTGGTGAGAACCAGGTCCGCGCCGTGCGCGGCCGCGGTGAACTCCGCCCCCCGCGCCCGCTCGGCACCATGGTGTACGTGCACCCGCAGCTCCGGGGTGAAGCGCGCTGCCTCCCGCTGCCAGTTGCCGACCAGCGACATTGGACAGACCAGCAGGGTCGGCCCGGCCTCCGGTGGGTCCCCGGCGAGCAGCGCTAGCAGCTGCACCGTCTTACCCAGCCCCATGTCGTCGGCGAGCACACCACCCAGGCCGAGTGAGCGCAGGAAGGCCAGCCAGGCCAGCCCACGCTGCTGGTACGGCCGCAGCGTCCCCTGAAAGCTGGGAGGCGGGTCCAGTGGAGTGAGTCGGCGCTCGACCGCGCCGGCGAGCAGGTCACCCAGCGCCCCGTCGGCGCTCACCTCCAGCACCGGCAGCGCACCGGTGGCCTCGCCGTCCGCCAGCCCGAGGCGGAGCAGGTCGGCGACGGTCAGCTCGCCCGCGGAGCGGAGCAGGCGCAGCCCGGCGGCGAGCCGCCCCGGGTCCAGCTCCACCCACCGGCCGCGCAGCCGTACCAGTGGGGTCTTCATCTCGGCCAGCGCCGCCAACTCCTCGGCGGACAGCGGCTGGTCACCGAGCGCGATCTCCCAGCGGTAGTCGACCAGGGCGTCCAGACCGACGCCGGCATCGGTGCCACCCACGGTGCCCGGCGCGGTGCGGCTGCGAGCCCGCAACCGGGCGCCCAGGCGCGCCGACGGACGCTGCCACCAGGACGGCAGCAGCACCCCGAAACCGGCCGCGTGCAGCACCGGGGCGCCCGCGCTGAGGAACCGGTGGGCCCCCTCGACGTCGAGTTCCATTGCCTCCGGGGCGGCGGTACGCAGCGCGGCGTCCAGGTCCGGCCAGAGCCGGCTGGCCCGGCCCAGCTCGGCGAGGAGTGTCTCCTGCGGGCTGCTCGTCCGGCCCGCCAGGCCGCCGAGCGTCTGCGGCGCCCGCCAGACCTCCCCGGCGTCGACGTGCAGGCCGGGCTCGTCCGCGGCCTGCAACCCGAACTCCAGCCGCCAACGCCCGCCACCGCTCGACTCGACCGACGAAGTGTCGGCCGGCACCGGCACAGTGTCGGCCGGCACCGCCCGGGTGGCCAGGATCGGTTCGGTGACCTCGTCGGGGGCCGGTTCCACCAGGCGGAAACTGGCCCGTACCGGGCCACCGGCGGCGTCGCGCTGCCAGGCGTCCAGTTCGGCGGAGAGGGTGGCCAGCCCGGCCGGGTCGATGGTGAAGTCCCGCTGAGGGCCGGCGAGCGCGGCCAACCAGGCCGGTGCCGGGCCGCCCGGACGCAGCCCGCGGGCCAGCGTGGTGGTCGC
>NZ_JBEXHP010000043.1:35505-46330 GCF_040607895.1 Micromonospora sp. NPDC005220 | reverse complement strand
CGGGCGCCGCCGTCGGCGCGCTCGCCACCCGCGTCGTCGCTCCCCCGCTCGTGCGCTCCGACACCGGCGCCGCGCCCGTCCCGGCCGCCCAGCCACAGTGGCCATGGCCAGCCGAGGCCGCGCTGCTCGCCGTACTGCTGGCCGGATGCCTGGTGGCGATCGCCGTGGTGGTCACCGTCCAGGTCCGCCGGGCCGACGCCGCGCACCTGCGGGTGGCGCCGTGAACCGGTGGCTGACCCGCCGATGGCCGGCGCCGCACTGGCCCAGCATCCGCGGCCGTGGCCGTACCGACGCCGGACCGCTGCTGCTCACCGCCGCCGTCATCGCGGCCGTCGCGCTGCTCGCCGGGGCCGTGCCGGCGCTGCTCCGCGCCGCCGCCGACAGCGCCGTCCAGGACACCGTCCGCCGCGCCGGCCAGGACTCGAACGTGCTCGCACACTCCGACTGGGAACGCGACGACGGCCCGACCGGCGGACGGGTCCGGACAGGCCGCCTCGCCGACGACGTCGACGACTTCCGCACCCGGGCGACAGACGCGCTCGGGCCCGACCTGGACGCCGCTCTGCTCCCGCCCGTCGCCGTTGTCAACGGCCCGATCCTCAGCATCACCGACGGCAACGTGCCGCGTACCTTCCAGTTCACCTACCTGGCCGATGATCGCGGAGGCCCGGAGGTGACCTGGATCGCCGGCAGTGCGCCCGGCCCCGCCGTTTCCGACGAATTTGTCGAGACCCCCTACGACGGACCGCCCTGGCCGGTGCAGGTCGGCCTCTCCGAGGCGGACGCCGCCGCACTCGACCTCGGCCCCGGCGATCGCATCCCGGTCAAGGACGGTCAGGGTCGCGACAAGGACGTCCGGATCAGCGGGATCTACCGACCCGCGGACAGCGCCGACCCCGCCTGGCGACTCGTCCCGGCGCTGCTGCGCCCCGTGCCCGGCGCCGACGGCGTGGGGATCACCCGGTTCGCCGGCCTGCTGTCGCGCGAGTCGTTACCGGACGCCCGGCTCGCCATCGACGAGGACCAGCTGCGGCGCACCGTCCACTTCGCCGCCGAACCCGACGCGCTCAGCTGGGACACCACCGCGGCGCTCGCCAGCCAGGTGGTCAAGCTCAAGGCAGCCTCCGGGTCGTCAGGCGCCCGCGACCAGTCCCTGAAGTGGGAATCGCGCCTCGACACCGCCCTGCGCGACGCTCGTACGCAGATCAGCGCCGTTTCCGCACAGGCAGCCGTCCTGCTCACCGGGGTGCTGACCGCCACGGTCCTGGTCCTGCTGCTCGCTGCCGACCTGCTGGTCCGCCGCCGTACCCCGGCGCTGAGCGCCGCCCGGCTGCGTGGGGCGGCGCTACCCGACCTCGGTGCGGAACTGATCATCGAGTCCACACTGGTGTCCCTGTCGGCCGCCGCCGTCGGGCTCGCGCTCGCCCGCGCGGCGGCTCCGGGGGTCTCCTGGATCTGGGCCGTTCCCGCTGTCCTGGCCGGTGTCGTTGCCGTGCCGGCGTTCGGCACCCTCGCCGCCGCCCGCGCCAGCCGGGACCGGCGTGAACCCGCCAATCCGGCTGCTCGGCACTGGATCCGGGCCACCGGCCAACTGCGCCGGGCCGCCGTTGAGGTCGCCGTCCTGATCGCCGCGGTCGCCGCCTTCGTCACACTGCATCGGCGCGGGCTCCTGCCGGTCGCCTCCGACGGCGACGCCGGTGAGCTGACCGGCGACCTGATCCTGCCGATCAGCGCCGTCGCTCTGGGCGCGCTCGTCGCCGCGCTCGTCCTGCTCCGGCTGCTGCCCCTCGGGGCGCGGTTCGCGCTCCGACAGGCTCTGCGCTCGCGCCGCCCGCTTGCCGTGTTCGGTGCCGCCCGAGCGGCCGCAACGGCCGGGCGCGCGCTGCCGATGCTGGTTCTGGTGAGCGCCACGGCGCTCGCGTCGTTCGCTCTCGTCCTCGGCGCCACCGTCAGCCGGGGTCTGGCCGACGGCGCGTGGAGCACCGTCGGCGCGGACGCCCGCCTCGACGTCGGCGCCGGCGCCGCCACGCCCGCACTGGCCGAGCGCATCACCGCCGCACCCGGGGTAGCGCAGGTCGTCGTCGCGCAGGTGACCGACTCGGCGCGCGTCTTCACCGATTCGACACTGCTCACCCCACGCCTGGTCATCGTGGACACCGCCGCGTTCCAGCGCCTGCTGGCAACCACCCCGCTGCCCGACGCGCCGGCGCTGGCCCGGCTCACGGCACCCGGGCCGGGCCCCGGGGAGATCCCGGCGCTGGTCCGATCGGGTGACGGTGATCTGCGGACCGGCACGCGGCTTGAGCTGGCCCGGGAGGATGCCCCGGCGATCCATCTCACCGCGGTCGGCACCGCTCCCTCCGTCGGCGGCGCCAGCGACGTCGTCATCGTGGACGCCGCGGCCCTCGCCGACGCCGGGCTGCCCATCGTTCCGAACACCGTCTGGGTGACCGGCCCCGGCGCGGCGCGGGCCGTGTCGAACAGCGGCGTCGCCGCCGACGTCGTGCTGCGCGCGGACGTGCTGCGGGCGCAGCGAGTGGCACCGCTGACCGCAGGGCTACTACGGCTGGCCTGGACGGCCGCCGCCGTGCTGCTGGCGCTGGGGCTGCTCGGCCTCACGCTCGCCGCCGCCGCAGGGGCGTCGGAGCGGTGGCAGACCCTGACCCGGCTGCGGACCCTCGGCCTACGGCCACGCGACGCCCGCTGGGTCGCCGCCGGAGAGCTGCTGCCGCCGGTCGTGGTCGCGGCGGTGTGCGGCCCGCTACTCGGGGCCCTGCTCGTACGCCTGACCCTCGGCCCGCTCCACCTGCGGCTGCTCACCGGCCAGGACGCCGACCCGGCGGCGGTCCTGCCGTGGTGGCTGCTCGGCCTGGTGAGCGTGGCGCTGCTGGCGGCGGCCGCCACTGTCGTACCTGTCGAGTCGGCGCTGCGGCGACGCGACCGGCTGAGCGAGGTCCTCCGCGCCGGCGAGTGACCGGCTACAAAAAACACGCCAGATCGGACATCGATCTTGTCCAACCTGGCGTGAAACCAGCGAAATCTGGTGGGCGATACTGGGTTTGAACCAGTGACCTCTTCCGTGTCAAGGAAGCGCGCTCCCACTGCGCCAATCGCCCGTGGTGGCCCCGTGGGGCACATCGCGAGCGGACGACGGGATTCGAACCCGCGACCCTCACCTTGGCAAGGTGATGCGCTACCAGCTGCGCTACGTCCGCACGTCCCCGACTCGCGCCGGCGACAGGTGAACTCTACCCGATGCCAAGATCGGCTGACGCGGCACCCTGGGCGGCGGGCGGTTGCGCTGGTCGCCACCGGGGTACTGGAGGGCTCGACAGCGCACCACACCCCCTTAAGGAGGCTGTCGTGGGTATCGGCACCAGCATCTTCCTGATCGCGCTCGGCGCGATCCTCACCTTCGCACTGGACGCGAGCGTCGGCGGCATCAACCTCGACGTGGTCGGCTGGATCCTGATGGGCGCGGGCGTGCTCGGCCTGATCATGACCACGCTGATCTGGGGTCGCCGCCGCCAGGTCGTCACCACCACCGAGCAGCCGGTGGAGTACCGCCAAGTCGAGGAGCGGCGGGACATCGCACCGCCGCTGTGACCCGACCTCTCGGCGTCGCTGACGGCGCCGCCCGGATCACAGTGGTTCCGAGCCGGCCGCCCCGCTGCGGGCGGCCGGCTCGTCGCACGGTGACCCCCCGCGTACGCCGGATCATCTCGTCTGGCGGTTTGGACCGGACAGCGACGCCGGCACCGCGGACTCGGGTTCGTTGAAAGCGCGGTGTCCGGGTGGCGGGGATACCCCGACATCCGGAAAGCCGAGTGGATCACGGGGTGGCCAGCCGCCGGAAACCATTGACTACGGGGTCCAGACAGCGTTGTCTTTTACTGGCGCCTGGGGAGGTACGACAGTGATAGACGATGTGTCCCTCGTGTTCTGCGTGACCGCTGACGTGTCGGTGCGCGAGCGGATGGTCCGGCGCCTGGACGGCCTCGGCACGCTGGTGATCTGCACCGACCTCGCGGAGTTGCAGGCGATGATCGGTGCCCCGATCATCAGCGGGCCGGCGCGGCTCCCCACCTCCGCCACCGCGCCCGCGACCACTCCCACCCCACCCGCGGTGGCAGCCGCTCCGGCCGGCCGGATCAGCCTCGGCGATCTCACCATCGACAGGCTCGAACACCGGGTGACGTGGCGCGGAGAACCGCTGGCCCTGACCCGACTCGAGCGCAACCTGCTCACCCAACTCGCCACCGCACCGGTTGGAGTCTGGACGTACGAGAGGCTCTTCGAATCGGTCTGGGGCTGCGCGTTCCTCGGCGACACGTCGATCCTGCACTCGGCCGTGAAGCGGCTCCGTCGCAAGCTGCGCGCCGCCGACGAAACCCTGCGGGTGCACACCGTGCGGGGAATTGGCTACCGGCTCAGCGTCGACTGACGAGCCGGCCCGCCACAAGCGGAACGGCTCGTCACCGGGCCTGCCGGTAACGAGCCGTTCTCCTCTGGTGGGCGATACTGGGTTTGAACCAGTGACCTCTTCCGTGTCAAGGAAGCGCGCTCCCACTGCGCCAATCGCCCGTGCTTGTTGCCGAGGTGGGGACGGGATTTGAACCCGCGTACACGGCTTTGCAGGCCGTTGCCTCGCCTCTCGGCCACCCCACCGAGGTTGCCCCCGTCATGCGTGGCGGCAGCTCCGAGCGGACGACGGGATTCGAACCCGCGACCCTCACCTTGGCAAGGTGATGCGCTACCAGCTGCGCTACGTCCGCACGCCCCCGGACGTTCCCGGGTGACGGATGAGAACTTTAGCCGAGTAGCCGTTTGACTGCCAACTCGGGGTCGCCTCGGCGCGTCCCGGGTGGCCGGGGCTGGGATCGGGGGCTGGATCGGAGCCACGCTCGGCGAGCTTCCTAGGGGGCTGACCTGGTGCCCGAATCCCACACCGACCGTCACCCTCCGACATCCCTAGGCAATGATCGTCATCGTCGTGTCGCATGCCCGACCATCTACCTCTCCGCACCTCGACACCGGGCGGCGGACCTCGACGAACACTCTCCGTGGAAACGACCGACGACACCCGGACGAAGTGTCCGGCTTCCGACTGTCGCCTGCACGAATCGGCGCGTGGTGGTAACTGTTCGTGTTCACTCGGATGGGCTACGGTAACGGTCGTGACGAGACGTGCGGCCGAGATCCGCCTGGATGCCCTGCTGCGCACCGCCTGCGACGTGATCGTGGAGCGCGGTCTGGCCAACACCCGGACGGCGGACGTGGCGAATGCCGCGGGCGTGAGTCAGGCGTTGGTTTTCTACCACTTCGCCACCAAGGAGCGGTTGCTCGCGCAGGCCTTCGCGTACGCGGTCGAGCAGGACCTGGCCCGGTTGGACGCGGTGACCCGCTCGTCGGCCCCGCCGCTGACCAAGCTCCGCCGGATCCTCAAGCTCTACACCCCGGCCGGGCGGGCGACCTCCTGGTCGATGTGGATCGACGGCTGGTCCGAGTCGCTGCGTACCCCCGAACTGGAGAAGGTCTCCCGCCGGCTCGACCTGCGCTGGCGGCAGGACCTGGCCGCGGTGATCACCGCCGGGGTGGCCGACGGCACCTTCCAGTGCGCCGATCCCGACGGGGCCGCCTGGCGGATCAGCGCGGTGATGGACGGCCTTGCCGTCCAACTCGCCGTGCACGACCGGGTGATCTCCCGCCGGCAGTTCGGCGAGTGGGTCCGGCTGGTCACCGCCCGAGAGCTCGGACTGGACCCGGCCGACCTGGACTGATCCGGACAGCCAGCACCGATCGGGCGCATAAAGCCGGGCAAAAGGGACTCGACCTGCCCCGTCGACCGGAACAATCGGCAGCATGGATCTCCTGGAGGCGTACCGCCGGGGCCTGGCCGAATTCGTCGACCGGGTGGACCAGATCGAGCCCGGCCAGTGGTCCGACCCGACACCCTGCGCGGACTGGGACGTCCGCACGCTGGTCAACCACGTGGTGACCGAGGACCGGTGGAGCGTTCCGCTGCTCGCCGGCCGGACCATCGACGAGGTCGGCCACCGGCTCGACGGTGACCAGCTCGGCGCCGACCCGATCGCGACGGCGCGGGAGGCCGCCGCGCAGGCCGAGATCGCCGCCATCCACCCCGGCACGATCGACCGCACCGTGCACCTCTCCAGCGGCGAGACCCCGGCCACCGAATACCTCCAGCAGCTGCTCGCCGAACACCTCATTCACGGCTGGGACCTGGCGGTCGCGATCGGCGCGCAGCCACGGCTCGACCCGGACGCCGTACGGGCCGCCAGCAGGTGGTTCGCCGGCCAGATCGACGACTATCGGCGCAACAACCTGGTCCAGGCCGGGGTACGGGTGCCCGACGACGCCGACGAACAGGACCACCTGCTGGCCGCGTTCGGCCGCGATCCCAACTGGGCGCCGAGCGCCTGACCACGCGGACGACTGCCCACGGCGTCAGCGCCGGCGGTGGACGTTGGCCCGGGTCCGGTCGCCGCCGTAGTGGGCGAGCACCCGATGGTCCATCACCCGGCGCCACAGCGGCGGCACCAGCGCGACGACCACCATCGCGGCGTAACCGGCCGGCAGCTGCGGTGCGGTGTCGAAGCTGCGCAGTGTCTGGTAGCGGCGCAGCGGGTTGGCGTGATGGTCGCTGTGTCGCTGGAGCTGGAAGAGGAAGACGTTGGTGACCGTGCGGTCGCTGTTCCAGCTGTGCCGTGGGTCGACCCGCTCGTAGCGGCCGGCGGCGGTGCGCTGCCGGGCCAACCCGTAGTGCTCCAGGTAGTTGACCACCTCCAGCAGGGAGAAGCCGACCACCGCCTGGAGCGCCAGGAACGGCAGCACGCCGGGACCGAAGGCCACGGTGAGCGCCGCGTACAGCGCCAGGGTCATGGCCCAGGCGTTGAGCACGTCGTTGCGGTGGGTCCAGGGTGACCGGCCACGGATGCGGAACCGGCTGGTCTCCAACCGCCACGCCGAGCGCAGGCTGCCGAAGACGGTACGCGGCCAGAACGCCCAGAAGCTCTCCCCCAGCCGGGAGCTGGCCGGGTCCTCGCGGGTGGCGACCCGCACGTGATGGCCTCGGTTGTGCTCGACGTAGAAGTGCCCGTAGCCGGTGGGCGCCAGGGCCACCTTGGACAGCCAGCGCTCCACCCGTTCCCGCTTGTGGCCCAGCTCGTGGGCGGTGTTGATGGCGATGCCGTTGACCACACCGACGGTGGCGACGAGGCCGGCCGCGCCGGCCACGGAGAGAGCGTCACGGGTCCACACCGCGCAGCAGAGCACCAGGGCCGCGTACTGGGCGGGGAGGTAAAGGTAGGTGAGCCACCGGTAGTAGCCGTCGGCGGACAGCCGGGGCACCGCCTCCTCCGGTGGGTTCTGCCGGTCGTCGCCGCGCAGCAGGTCGATCACCGGGATCAGGCCGAAGACGACGACCGGGGTGACCCACCAGGCCCAGGCGCCGCCGCCGGCCCGCCAGAGCGCGAAGCCGACGAAGGGCAGCGTCGGCACCAGCAGCGCCAGCGGCCAGAGCGGCTTGCGTGGGTCCCGCCAGGCGGCGGGTGGGACGGTCGGATCGGCATCGACAGCCATGGCCAACCTCCGCTCTCGTGTGCTGCCTTCGACTCTGGCAGCCGGCCCGCGTTTTTACAATGCCGCAGTTTTTGTAAAGCTGAATTATCTCGATCCATGACTGCGGCGGCGGGCCGGGACCTTGCCGCCACCTCGACGGGCTGATATCCACAGATGCGCATGCGTCATCGCGCAGCGACGGCTGGCGATCGCCGGCCATCCCGCTCCCACGAGGAGGTCCCGTGCCACAACCGGAATGGTCACCCCCGATGAGCCGGCGTCGACGCCGGCTCATCGCCATCCTGGCGACGACGGCGACGGTCGCCGCGCTGCTTCCCACCGGTGTGAGCACCGCGGCCCCCACCGGCGGTGCAGCGTCCGCCGAGCGCCGGTCCGGGCCGTTCGCCGAGGGGCACGCACCCGCCGACGCCGACAACCGCACTGGTACGGCGGCACCCGACGCCCGCCAACGCGGCCTGGCCCGCGCCGTCGACCCCGACGTCCGGTGGAACCGGCTCGGCACCCCACAGGCGCTCGGCCCCGGTCGCACCCCGCTGGCCAGCGGGCTCCCCGCCGACCCGGAGGCCGCCGCCCGCACCTACCTGGCCGCCAACCCCGACCTGTTCGGCATGGACGCCGCCACGGTGTCCAGCATGGAACGGGTGCTGGTCCGGCCAATCGGCAGCGGCACCGTGGTCACCCTCCGGCAACGCTTCGGCGACCTGCCCGCCGGGCCGGACGGCCTCGTCACGCTCGCGGTCTCCGACGGCAAGGTGCTCTCGGTCAACTCCTCGCTGGCCCGCGACACCGGCGCGCCGGCGCCGGCCACCCGCACCGCCGAGCAGGCGTACGCTGCCGCGCTCGCCGACGCCAAGTTGACCGCCGACGCGGTCGCCAGCCACACCATCCGGTCGGTGGCCGTGCCCACCCCGCTGGACGGGCCCCGGGCCGCCTACGAGGTCACCATGATCGCGGCGGACACCGAGCACCCGGCCGCGTTCACCAGCTACGTGGACGGCAGCACCGGGCAGGTGCTGGTCCGCGAGGACCTCGTCGACTTCGACTCCGACAACCCGAGCTGGGCGGTCTTCCCGGCCACCCCGCCCCGCGACCTCGGCCCCGGGCAGGACCCCCGGGTGCGCTGGTGCGGCGACCCGACCCCCGGCTGCCAGGCCGTCTTCCGCGACCCGGCCACCGGCCAACCGTGGGACGTCGACGCGGCCACCGGCACGCCGACCTTCACCTCGCGCGGCAACTCGGCCAACACGGTGCTCTCCTGGGGTGCGGGGACCGGCACGCCGACCTACACCAGCCCCGACCGCCGCTACGAATTCCCGTTCACCGACCAGTGGCACCAGGCCCGGTGCAACCCGGGGGTGTTCACCTCCGCCCAGCGCAACGACGCGGACGCGTCGATCGCCAACCTCTTCGCCATGCACAACCGGATGCACGACTGGTCGTACCAGCTGGGCTTCACCGAGTCGGCGTGGAACCTCCAGGCGGTCAACCTCACCCCGTCCGGGCTGGGCGGTGACGCCGAGCAGGGCCGCGCCCAGCAGGGCGCGCTGACCGGCAACCGGAACAACGCCAACCAGGGCACCGGGCGCGACGGGCTGCCGCCGACCACCAACATGTACCTCTGGCAGCCGCAGGCGGGTGGGCCGTACCCGCCGTGCGTGGACGGCGACTACGACATGACGGTGATCGGCCACGAGTACGCCCACGCCATCACCAACCGGATGATCGCCGGCCCGGACAGCGGGATCAGCGGCCACCAGGGCGGGTCGATGGGTGAGTCGTGGGGCGACCTGCTCGCCGCCGAGTACCTCTTCCAGCACGGGCTGCGCGCGCCCGGCGAGACACCCTTCGTCACCGGCGGCTACGTCACCGGCAACCTGGTCAGCGGAATCCGCAACTACGACCTGAGCCGCAGCCCGCTCAACTACTCCGACATCGGCTACAACACCGCCGGCCCGGCCGTGCACGCCGACGGGGAGATCTGGGGGGCCACCAACTTCCGGGTCCGCTCCGCCCTGGTCAAGCGGTACGGCCTCGGCACCCCGCAACGGCAGCTCGACTGCGCGCAGGGCAAGGTCGCGGCCGATCAGTGCCCCGGCAACCGGCGCTGGTCACAGCTGGTCTTCGACTCGTTCCTGCTCCAGGCCGCCAGCCAGGTCAGCATGCTCGACATGCGGGACAACATGCTCACCGCCGACCTGCTCCGCTTCGGCGGCGCGAACCAGGACCTGATCTGGGCCGAGTTCGCCCGCTCCGGGATGGGCCGGGACGCCACCACCAACGGTGCCGGCGACACCGACCCGACGCCGAGTTTCGCCTCGCCGCGCGGCGGCAACGCGACGCTCACCCTGCGCCCGCGCGGGGACAGCGCCGACGCGCCGATCCGGGTGTACGTGGGGGCGTACGAGGCGCGGGCCGTGCCGGTGGCCGACACCGACCCGGCGACGCCGATCCCGGACACCGTGCAGATGGTGGCCGGCACGTACGACCTGCTCGCGGTGGCCCCCGGCTTCGGGCACCAACGGCTCAGCGTGGTCGCCAAGGCCGATCAGGACGGGTACGTCGACCTGCGGATGAGCCGCAACCTCGCCTCCACCGCGTCCGGCGCCACCGTCACCGGCGACGGGGTCAACCTGGACCGGGTCGGCGACGACACCGAGGCGACGAACTGGGCCTCCCTGGACGGGGTCGCCGGCCGGCAGCTAACCGTGGCGCTGCCGGGGGGCACCCCGCAGACGGTCAAGCGGGTGAACGTCAGCGCGATGCTGCGCCCGGCGATCACCGGCGACGCCGACACCGGCGCTCAGAACGCGCTCAGCGCGCTGCGCTCGTTCGCGGTGTCCGCCTGCAACGCGACGACCACCGACTGCGCGGACCCGACGCGTTGGCAGCGGATCTACACCAGCGCGGGGGACGCGTTCCCCGGCGGGGCGTACCGGGCGTACAGCCGGGACATCAACCTCCGGACGTTCGCGGTGCCCACCACCCTCGCCACCCACCTGCGCCTCGAGGTGCTGGCCAGCCAGTGCACCGGCGGCCCGCACTACGCGGGTGAGCAGGACGACGACTCGGCCACGACGACGGACTGCGCGACCGCCAGCCCGGCCCGCAGCCAGGTCAGGATCGCCGAGTTCCAGGCGTTCTCGAAGTGACACCGTGGGGGCGGGGGGTTTGCCGCCGCCCCCCCCCCCCCCCACATCAAATATGCCCTCAACAAGGGGGACGC